>CAKZOQ010000165.1 GCA_937136445.1 uncultured Gemmatimonadota bacterium | reverse complement strand
CGGCCTGGGCCCGGAGCTTCGCCGACAGATCGGTGGGGGCGTCGAACCAGCTCGGGTCGAAGACGGCGAGGTTGTAGCTGTAGAGGACGGCGCGATAGCCGCGCTTTAGGGCGGCGATGCCCAGGAGGACGCCGAGGGTGCCCTGGTTCTCCAGGCGGTCCACCCCCTCGATGACCTCCTCCAGCGGTACCTCGTCGCCCCAGAAGCGATAGACGGCGTGCAGGCAGGTGGGCCCGCAGGTGAGGTCGTCGGGCTGGGGGAGGATGGGAACGTCGAACCGAGCCGGGACCAGTGGGACCTCCAGAGCAGAACGGGTCGCGCCGTCCCGGCCGGGCGGCGGGGACGGCGCGGTGGAATCTAGCGCCCTCAGGGGCAGGGGTCAGGCCCCGGACCCTTCCTCAGAAGAGGCGGAACTGCACCCCGAAGAGCCGGCCGGCCCGTGGAAGGCCGCACTGATCGTAGAGGGCGGTGTCGGTGACGTTCTGCACACGCACACTCGTCTCGAGGCGCCGACCCTGCCCGCCGCGCCCCAGGTTCCAGACCTTGCTGAGGGCCCCGTTGAGCCAGGTCCCCCCGTCCAGCTCCACGTCCGCTCCGGTGTCCGGATCCTGGCAGAACTGGGGACCGGTGTACTCCACCTCCGCCCGAGCCCGGAGACCCGTCCCCAGGGGAATCTGGACGTAGGCGCGACCCGCGCGCTCCGGAAGGTTCTCCGGCTCCGAAGAGGCCGCGGTCTCCGGATCGGTGAGCTCCACCGACTGGAGGGTGAGATCGGTCCCTACCTCCAGCGCTCCCAGCGACTGACTGAAGAGAAACTCCACGCCCGTACTGGTGAGCTCGTCGGAGTTCACCCGCTGCCTCCGGCCGTCGGGGAAGGTGATGCGGCGGATGGCGTCGGTGAGGTCGTGGTGAAAGCCCACCACCTGGATCTCGCCATTGCCCAGCCGGGTGGTGAGCCCGCCCTCCACGGCCACGAGGTGCTCCGGAGTCAGGTCCGGGTTGGGCACGAAGCGGTTGAGGGCCTCCGAGTACATCTCCCGGAGGGCCGGGAAGCGCCCTCGGCGGCTGACCCCCACGTGCACCAGCGTCTCGCCGCCGTTGGTGAGGGCCGATAGACCGACCCGCCCGCCCCAGTCCTCGATGACCCCCAGGGGCGGGAGTCCGCCGGACTCGGGGGTGGATCCCCGGTCGTAGGCGGCGCCGAAGCTCAGGCGGAGGGCTTCCAGACCCGCGCCGGGGCTGTCCACCAGGCGCACCACCGTCTCGGCGCCGGCGCTGAAGAGGCGCTGGCGATAGCTTCGCGTGGTGCCGTCCACCTCGGAATCGTGGGCGATGTCGGCGAAGGTCAGGGAACCGCGCAGGTCGGCCCGAGGCCCGAGGGAGTGGTCCCCCAGGAGGCGCACCGTCACCGTGCGGTCGTCGCCGTTCTCGGTGCCGACGATCTCGTCGTAGTCCCGGGAGTCGTAGGAGCGGATCTCCGTCCGCCCCAGGTCCAGCCCCACGCTGGCCTCCACGTCTCCCGAGCCCCAGGGCGTGTCCTGGATGCCCGTCCCCCCGCTGACGGCGAAGATGCCCCGGCTCACGTGGGGGTAGCGCCAGAAGCGGGCGTCGTCGGTGCCCAGCTCGGCGGCGATCCCGCGCTCCGCCTGGTGTCCCACGGCCGATACGCTGGCCCACGCGCCATCCTCGTGCGCCCACCGGAGGGCCGCGAAACCGTCCAGGTTCTGCATGTCGGTGTTCAGCCGGAGGTCGGCGTCCGCTCCGGGCTGGGGCTCGGAGATCCCGGAGGCCAACGGCGCCCCCGGGGAGTCCCGCCAGCCGCCGCCCACCCGCACCAGCCCCGCCCCGTCGTCGGTGCGGAAGGGTGTGGTGAGGGTAGCCGCCGACGAGTAGGCGCCGGTATGGTCCAGCCCCCCCGAGACCGACCAACTGCCCCGCTCCGGGACGTCCGTCCCACGCGCCAGGTTCATCTCCACCACGCCGCCGAGGACGTTGGGGCCGTGGAGCACGGTGGAGAGGCCCCGCACGAAGTTCAGGTCGCGGACGGCGCCGGCGGGAAGGATGGAGACGTCGGTACGTCCGTCCCAGCCCAGGGTGAGGGGCACTCCGTCCAGGAGCACGGCCACCTGCCGGGACTCCGAGCCCCGGACGGAGATCTCAGCCTGGCCCCGCGAGTTGGTGCGCACGTGGAGCGAAGGAAGCTCCCGGAGGACCTCCTCGGCGGTGGGCGCCGCTGGAAGCCCCAGGGAATCCACCCGAACCTCCACGGCGCTGGCCCCACCGATGGTCGTCACCGGCCGCTGTGCCTGGATGCTGATGCCCTCGATGCGGAAGACCGAGCTGTCGGCGGGGAGGCTGTCCGGTACCTGCGCACTCAGGAGACCGGGGAGGAGCAGGAGGGCGGAGGCGACGGAGGACAGAACGAGAGACAGGGGGCGGACGGCTGTCATCGGGATGGAGTGGGAGAGGCAGGCATGCGAAAAAAACGTCCTCCGGAGAGGACGGATCGTGTCGGAAGGGGAGGACGGGTCCTGGGACGTTCTCGGACTTCGGATGGCCGCCAGGCCGGCGACGGGCGTCCTCCCCCATCCCAGCGACCCGGCTCATGACGAAAGTGTTGCAACCTCCGTGCCCTGGTCCACGCCCTGGTCCGATGCGGTGGCCGGAGCGGAGCCGGGCATGGTCCCCACGTCCTCCCGGCGGCCGCCACCAAGGCGCTCCCGGATGCGGCGACGCCGAGCGAACGCCACCCAGTGGGCGAACATCGCCACCCCGTAGACGCCGCCGGTGATGAGGTGCGCCCAGATCATCGCCGTGAGCCACCCCTCCTGGGTGACCGCCTGGATCAGGTACCCCGAGACGATCATGGGGACCACGAGCCACATCATGGTCAGACCGGAGCGCCGTCCAAGACGCACCCGGCTCCGGTAGTGCTTCCAGATATGGTCGACGGCGATGACCCCCAGCGCGAAGACCAGCACCGGCGCCACCAGGATGTGAGCCTTCAGCATGAACGGCTGCAGGGGGTGGTTCACCACTGCCCACGCCGAGACCGGCTCCATGAGGTACTTCATCCACCCGTAGGCCACGCCGGTGAAGAGGGTGGCGCCCGAGCTCCCCAGGAGGAGCCACTTGGCGATGGGGTTCACCGATCGGCGCGGGCGTCGTCGAAGGGACGCACGACGGCGTGGAGGGCCAGGATGCGGCGTGTCGCCCGCGTCACCGCTCGGGCCGTGAGCGTGGCCCCGGTCATGGTCGGAATGTCACCCTTCAACGAGAGATCCTCGTCCAGCCGTCGGCCCTCGAAGAGCTCCAGCCACCCCTCCGGAGCCTCATACTCCGGCGGCTCCCGGAAGCTCACGGTCTCGATGCGGCCGACGCGATCGTCCAGCCCCACCACGACCATGAGGACCTCGTTGAGGGTGCGGACGCGATGGGCGTCGAAGTAGGCCACACCCACCGGTGCTCCGCCCTGCAGAGCGACGTAGTGGGTCACGATGCTCGAAGGGCGTCGCACGTCCTCTCCGGCGAGCTCCAGGGCCCGCTCCACCTCTCCTTCTGTGAGATAGGCGGTGCGCCGCTCCGTGGAGTCGGCCTCCGGGAACGCCAGGGCCAGCGCCTCCGTCTGGGTGAGGAGCTGAGCCTGCACCGGACCGGCTAGGACGACCCCCACCAGGAGGGTAAGGGCCGCTGTGACGAGCGGGTGCCTCAGAAGAGCCATCCGATCTGGAGATTCCACTGGTCGAGTCCGGTGTCGGCTGCGTTGGAATGGATCTGGTACCCCAGCTTCCACACCACCTCGGGGGTGGGCTTCCAGGAGAGTCCCAGGGCGACGATGGTCTGGTCGTTCGCCGGGTCGGCGGCAAAGCCGGGGGCCACCTCGCGCTGCGTGTCCAGCTTCTCGTAGCGTAGGTACGGCAGGAGCTGCTGGCTGGTCTCGGCGCCGCGGAGAATGTCGTATCCCGCTTCAAGGTACCACCCCAGCATGGATTCCCCGACGCCCTGTGCACCGCTGAGACCGTTGAGCTCGTTCAGCTCCGCCGCCTCGTCCACCGTGGCGCCTGCCAGGAGGCCCCGGAGGTTCCAGCCCCGGATCTTGTAGTCGGCGTGGAGGTCCCAGATGGTGACGCGACCGCCCACCTCCCGACCGTCCAGCTCCCGATTCTGCGCCGTCTCGCCCACGTAGGTCGAGGCGCCCAGGATGAGGCCCGGAGTGGCGGTGTAGTCCACACGCGCCGCCATGCCGAAGTCCTCGGCCAACGCCCGGGCGCCCTTCTGTCGACCGCCGCGCAGCCCGCCGTCGTCGAAGGCTCCGCCGTCGAAAGAGTTCATGAGGTAGGTCCGCCACTCGAACGGCCCTGCGTTCCCGAAGAGCCCGACGCCGTTCTCCCGCCAGGTCGTGGGGATGATGGCGCTCTCGGTGCGGGAGCGCTCCGTCGGCAGGTAGAAGGGCGGCTCGTGGAGCTCGTTCACCAGCCCCATGGGCGAGAGAAGGAGTCCGCCGCGCAGCCCCACGTTGTCGCTCAGCAGGTAGTCGATGTACGCAAACTCCAGGAAGATCTCGTCGGCGTGCTCCACCTCGATCTCTGAGTTGAAGAGCAGCCGGTCGTTGAATTTGTAGCCCAGATAGATGATGGCCCGGAGGGCGTCGAACTGGTCGGTCCGGAACGCCTCCGCCCCGTTCTCCAACTCGGAGGCGTAGTTCTCATAGAGGATCTCGCCGTAGCCGCCGACGGAGACGCCCTGCTGTACCTGATAGACCTTGGAGGCGCCGTAGCCGAAGCCGCCGATGGAGGTGTCGGCCTGCACGACCTCTTGGCCGAGCTCCATCCGCTCCAGTTCACGGGTGATGGCCTCCATGCGACGCTCGAGCTCGGCGATGCGCGCCGAATCGGCGTCCTGGGCGCTCAGGGGAGATACGGGAAGGGAGACGCCCAGCGTCGCCAGCGCGACGAGAAGGGCGGTCTGGAGGAAGGTGCGAAGAGACAAGGTCAGCGTTCCTTGGGAGGTTGGTTGGTCCGTCGGGTGTCCATCCATCGATCCATGGCGTCGGTGTGCCAGGGGATCACCCGCTCGTCCCGGATCTCCAGGAAGAGCGCGGCGATCTCCGGGTGCGACCGGAGCCAGCGAGGCCCGTCG
>CAKZOQ010000164.1 GCA_937136445.1 uncultured Gemmatimonadota bacterium | reverse complement strand
GCCGGCGTGAACAAGATCGACGGCGTGCACCGCCGGGCGACCCTCCACGACGGCACCACCCTGGAACTCGGGGTCCACGGCCCCGTGAAGTCCCACTACGGCCTGGAATCCCAGCCCAACCTCCCGCTCCCTGTGGACTACCTGGTGGCTGCCGCCGCCGGGTGACTACTCGGGACCCTCAACGGCGCACTGGAGGTGCGCGGGATTTCGCTGGATCAGGACGCTCTGTCGGCCACGGCCGAAGGGGTGAACGAGATGGTGGACCGGATTCCTCTCCTCACGGAGATCCGGATGCATTACACGCTGGAGCTCCCCGAGGGGGCGGATCGCACCAAGGTGGACCGGGCGCTCGAAACCCACGTGGAGAAGTGCCCGACGGCGCAGTCGCTCAGGGGTGCGGTGGCGGTGAGCTGGGAGGCGGACATCCGCGACGGCGGCTGAGGCCCGACCGCATGCGGGAACCGTCCGGGATGGGCGAGCGTTGGACGGACAGCCCATGAGTCCTCTCGTCGCCACCCTCGTCCTGGTCCTCACCGGAGCGGTCCTCCTGGGCCTGCTCCCCTTCGCCAGCCACCGGAGCTGGCTCCTCCTGGCCCGTCGGCGAGGGCTGGAGGAGCGGGCGGCGGCGGAGTCCCGGGAACCGCTGGGTCCGGAGGAGCTGCCCCGGGTGACGGTGCAGCTACCGGTCTACGACGAGCGCCACGTGGTGGAACGCCTCATCGACGCGGCATGCTCGTTGGACTATCCGCGGGAACTCCTGGAGATCCAACTCCTGGACGACTCCGACGACGAGACGACCCGTCTCGCCGCGGAGAGGTGTCGACGCTGGCAGGCGCGGGGCGTGGAGATCCACCACATCCGTCGGCCGGCTCGGGAGGGCTTCAAGGCGGGCGCCCTGGCCCACGGGGCGGCCCGGGCCCGGGGCACCTTCTTTCTGGTGTTGGACGCCGATTTCGTGCCCACCCCGGACCTGGTGCTCCGCCTCCTTCCCGCCTTCCGGGATCCCGAGGTGGGGATGGTCCAGGCACGGTGGGACCACCTGAATCGGGGGGAGAGCTGGCTCACCCGGGCGCAGGCCTTCCTCCTGGATGGGCACTTCTTCTACGAGCAGGGCGGCCGCTATGCCGCCGGCCGCTTCTTCAACTTCAACGGCACGGCCGGGATGTGGCGACGCTCGTGCCTCGAGGAGGCCGGTGGCTGGCAGTCCGACACCCTCACCGAGGACCTGGACCTGAGCTATCGGGCCCAGATGGCCGGGTGGCGCTTCGTCTACCTGGACGACGTCGGGGTCCCGGCCGAGCTCCCCTCCACCCCCGCCGCCCTGGAAACCCAGCAGAGACGCTGGGCCCAGGGGGGGATTCAGACGGCCCGGAAGATCCTCCCCGACCTCCTCGCCGGGGACCATCGGCTCCCGGTGAAGCTGGAGGCGGTCGTCCACCTCTGCGGCCACCTCGCCCACCCCCTCACCGTCCTCCTGGCCCTCCTCCTCCTGCCCTCGGCGGTGGCCCGCCGCTCGTTGGGGCTCGACGCCTGGCTGGCTCTGGACCTGGCGGTCTTCACCGCGGCGACGGTCCCCTTCCTCTGCTTCTACGGAGCGGCCGGCAGACGACGGGGAATGGAGTGGCGGCGGATCGTGCCCGGGGTGGCGCGGACTCTGGCGCTGGGGATCGGGCTCTCCGTTCCGGTGTCCCGGGCGGTTCTGCGGGGCCTCCGGCGCCGGCACGACCCCTTCGAGCGTACGCCGAAGCGCGGCGCCCTGGCCCGCTCCACCTACGAGCGACCCGGCTCCGACCTCCTGCTCCGCCTGGGCCTGGCCCTCCTCATGGCGGCCTACGGTGTCGGGGCGGCCGTGCTGGGCTACTGGGCGTCTCTCCCCTTCATCGGCCTCTTCCTTGCGGGTTTCGGGCTCCTGGCGGTGGAAGGCCTTCAGGTCTCCTCAGGCGCTCGCTTCGGGCAGTACGCCGGAGGAGCGGCGGCCACTGGCGGCGAGGCCCTCCCACACCAGGAGTCCCAGGACCGGCAGCCAGAGAAGCCCCCGGAGCCAGGGCGGCTGCGGCCAGATCCCGGTGGCCTGGTAGGTGTCCAGGCCGAAGTAGCCGAGGAATGCGAGGCCGCTTAGCAGGATCCAGGGCCGGCTCGCGCGGAGGGCCGCCATGGGCAGCATCCAGAGCACGTACCAGGGATGGAGGGTCGGCGTGAGGAGCATCCCGGCCCCCAGGACCCAGAGGAGCGCCCGCTCCGGAGTGAACCGCCCCCAGGTGGTGCCCGCCACCGCCGCCAGGACCAGCCCACCGGCCACCATCCGCGACCTCCGACCTTCGGGTACGACGGCCTCGAGCAGGACGAAGGGTCCCTCCATGAACCGCCAATGTTCGGCGTAGGTACCCAGGCCCGTCCAGAGCGCTCCTCCGGCCCCCAGGTAGGGCAGGTAGAGGAGGGCCACCACCGCCAGAAAGGCGGCGGCGAAGCGTCCGCCCAGGTGTCGGGTGAGGGGCGGGAGGGCAGCGGCCGGCGCCAGCTTGGTCAGGACCGCCAGGGCGAGGGCGGCGCCGGCGGCGAGCTTCCGGTGGACCAGCAGGAGGAGGAGCGCCAACCCCAGCAGTCCCACCGGCTCCAGATGGGCGCTCCAGGCCACCTCCACCACCAGGAGCGGCGACCACAGGTAGAGGAGCCAGGTGAGGCGGCGACTTCGTCGGGTGCGCCCCGCCACCAGCCCCAGCACCCACCCCGCGGCCAGGTCGAAGCCCAGGAAGAGGAGCTTCGCCTGGAGGATGGTGCCACCCGCCAGCGCCAGGGCCAGGAAGAGGAGCTGGGCTGCCGGGGGATAGATGGTGGGCACATCGGGGTTGTTGATGCGGTCGTGCCAGGGCGCACGCATCTCCTGCAGCTCCGGAGCCGAGGGCGCATGGAGGTACGGGTTGATCCCGGCGGCCTGCACCCGCCCGTCCCAGAGGTACCGGTAGACGTCGTCGGACAGGGTGGGCTCCAGCGGGACGAAGACCAGCCGCAGGGCGACGGCGAACCACCAGATGAGGCGCGTGCCGCCCTGGAGGCGAAGGAGGCGGGCGGCGGTCCAGAGGTAGACGCCGAAGGCGGCGAGGAAGAGCACGAGACCGGGCCAGGGAAGGGTCCCGCCCGGCCACCATCCCAGCGCCGCCAGGAGCCCGAGCTGCAGGATCCCGGCAGGGAGGAGGGTCCGCCAGGCCGGCGGACGGAGATCGTGGGCAGGGCCCGTTCCGGACGCCGGCTCCCGGTGGGGAGGGCCCGGTGACGAGGCCGGTTCCAGGGGGTTCACCCGGCGGCCTCCGCGTGGCGGTCCTCATCCCCGCCCTGGACGAGGAGGACGCCCTTCCGGTCCAGCTCCGGCGCATCCCCGGCTGGGTGGACCGGGTGGTCGTGGTGGACAACGGGTCCACCGACGGGACGGTGGCGCTGGCGCGGTCCGCCGGAGCCGAGGTGGTGCACGAGGCGGAGCGGGGCTACGGGGCCGCCTGCCTTCGTGGACTCCGTCATCTGGCGAACCAGGGACGGCCCCCGGAGGTCCTCGCCTTCCTGGACGCCGACGGGAGCGACGACCCGGGGCTGCTGGCCGACCTCGTGGCGCCCCTCGTCGCCGAAGGCGCGGGGGCGCGGGCCGGTCTGGTGCTGGGGGTTCGTCAGAGTGTGGGCGGGCATGTAGGGACCATCCTCCCCCACGCCCGATTCGGCAACCGCCTGGTGCTGAGCCTTACCGCGCTCCTCTTCGGGCGCCGCTTCGCGGACCTACCTCCCTTCCGAGCGATCTCCTTCCAGGCCCTGCAGTCGCTGGAGATGGACGATCGCACCTGGGGCTGGACCCTCCAGATGCAGATCCGGGCCCTCCGGGCGGGGCTGGCCATCGTCGAGCAAGGGATGCCCCACGCGGACCGGGTGGCGGGGGAGTCCAAGATCTCCGGGTCGCTGGGTATCTCGGTGCGGGTAGGCCTCAAGATGCTCTGGACGCTGATCCGGGAGCGTCTCAGGTAGCGTCCAGGAAGGCGGCCACCCGGGCCCACGAAGCTTCGGGGTGCTCCTCCGCCGGGAGGTGGCCGCACCGATCCAGGATCTCCAGTCGGCTGTCGGGAAGGGCCTGGTGGAGCTGCCTGCCGACGCTCGTGGGCACGACCCGGTCGGAAGCACCCCAGAGGAGAAGGGATGGCACGTCGATCTCGGGATAGCGGGCGGTGACGGCGGCGAGGTCCGGCGGGACGATGCGGGCGCCCACGTCCACGAGCGCCCGTTGCGCCGTCTCGTCCTCCAGTGGCTCCGCGTAGCCCCGCACCTGCTCCTGGGTGACGCCGTCAGGGTCGTGGACGATGGAGCGGAGGGTCCACCGGACGATGGTTTCCATCCCCAGGAGTCGCATGCCCGCGCTGGAAAGGCCGGGCCAGCGGGAGAGGTGGACCAGGGGGGGAAGCTTCTGGGGGTAGGCGGCCGCCGACAGGAGCACGAGTCGACGAAGGGGCGAGTCGCCCAGGCCACCGGCGGCCCCGTCCCGAAGGCGGAGGGCCGCGAGGAGGGCGATGCCCCCGCCCAGCGAGTGGCCCACCAGGGTGAGCCGCTCCAGCCCCTCCCGCCGGATGAGGGCGTGGACCAGGGCCGCCTGGTCGTGCGGCCCGTAGGCCCCGTCGTCCGGTCGGGCGGCGGCCCCGAAGCCCTTGAGGTCCACCGCCACCACCGAGCCACGAGCCTCGAGGTGGGCCATCCAATGGCGCCAGGAGAAGCGGGATCCTGCGTAGCCGTGCAGCAGGAGGAAGGTGGGGTGGTCCCCTCCAGGCGGCAGCCCGCTGCGAACCATGGCCAGCGGGTGCTCCGGACGGTGGGAGCTCACGTCCCGAGGTCGGTGGACCCTGCCAGCTCCAGGGTACGGGCCCCCCTCCGGGCCAGTTCCTCCACCATGGGGGCGTGGCAGGTGAAGACGAAGACCTGGCGCCGCTCCGCCACCTCCTGCAGGAGATCCCAGCCCCGGGCCCGACGCCGGGCGTCCCAGTTCACGAGCGCCTCGTCCACCAGAAGCGGGAGCCGCTCCTGGCCCTCGTCCAGGTGGTCCACGATGGCCAGGCGGAGGGAAAGGTAGGCCTGCTCCAGCGTCCCGGTGGAAAGAGGGGGAGCCAGAGGTGTGTGGTCGTCCCGGTCCCCGCCCACCAGGTGGAAGCGGTGCTCGGCGGAGCCGTCGTCGGCCACCAGGCGTCGATATCGTCCTCCTGTGACCGTGGAGAGGTAGCGGCCCGCGCGCCGCAGGAGGTCGGGCTGGTGCTCCTCCCGGAAGGCCCGGTCGGCCTCCCGCACGAGGTGCGCCAGGATCCACCGGCGGTCCCGTTCGTCCAGGAGCCGGGAGAC
>CAKZOQ010000163.1 GCA_937136445.1 uncultured Gemmatimonadota bacterium | reverse complement strand
ACGGACCCGGAGGAGCGGGCCAAGCTGGACCGGGTGAACGTCGTCATCCACCCCTTCACCAACCCCGACGGGGCGCAGCTCGCCTACGACCTCTACGAGCTCACCCCGGACTACATCCTCCACGCCGGCTACCTGGCGTCGCTGGGGATGGACGCCACCTCGGGCTCCGGGGACGACCACCCCATCTACCCCGAATCCCGGGTGCGGGGAGCCTTGTGGGAGCGGTGGCTCCCCGACGTCTTCCTGAACCCCCACGGCTATCCCTCCCACCAGGTGGTCCAGCTCTTCAGCGAGTATCAGGGGCTGGTCCGTCGCGGCCGGGTGACGGAGCGGAACTGGGGATTCAACAAGGGCTGGTTCATGCCGGGGTTCGGCTATGTGGACTCCCCGGACTTCCCACGGCACCGCGACGCCGCCTTCCGCATCCGGGAGCACATCACGCAGGCCATCAACGCCGACCCCAGGGTCCGTGACCTGAACCGCCGGGCCTACGCCCGCTACGAACGCTACGGGCGGACCTTCGAGCCCGACGTCTACCGGGTGCCGCTGGTGGATTCGGTCCTCATCGAGATGCCGTTGGAGGGCTCCGACGGCCAGGGAGGTGGCTTCAATCCCCGGGTGACCATCTGGAGCGGGACCACCGAAGCTCCGGATGAGACCGCCTACGGTCCCTGGATGGAGCTGGTGGCCACCGCGGGCCTCGCGTGGGACCGGGCCCTCACCGACTACCTCGCCGGAGGCGCCCACGTGGTGGAGCGCACCGGCTCCGGCTTCTTCGGGGGGGTCAGCCTGAGGCTGGATCGGCCCCGGCCGCCCGAGGAGGAGGAAACGGACGGGGACCCACCACCCTAGCTCCGCACCTCCTCCAACAAGGCTCCGTACCCTTCCCGGAAGGTGGGGTAGCGGAAGGTGAACCCCGAATCCACCAGGCGGTCGCTCCGGCATCGCTTGTTGCTCCCCCGTCGGCCCGCCGCCTCCCAGGCCTCTCCCCCGGTGTCGGCGCAGGGGTCGGGGCCTCCCCCCTCCTCCGCGATCCAACGGTAGACCTCCCGCAGCTCAGCCGGCTCCCGATCCACCCCGAGGTAGAGGGACTCGGGATCATCCAGGTGGAGAAGATGGCGGGCGGCGCCGGCGGCGTCGTCCCGGTGGATCCGATTGGAATAGACCCCTTTCTCGGGACAGCCCGCCTGCCCGGAGAGGACCTTGCGGACGGTGTAGCTGCGCCCCGGCCCGTAGATCCCGCCCAGTCGGAGGGCGACCCCTGCCGGCGGGCCCTGGGCGGCCTGGCTCTCGGCCTCCACCAGGATCTCGCCGCGGGTACCGGAGGGTCCTGGAGGCGTCGCCTCGTCCACCCAGCGGCCGTCGGTGTAGCCGTAGGCGCCGGTGCTGGAGACCAGCAGGGTCCGAGCGAGCCCGGGGCTCCCGGCCCGGGCGGCCTTCAGCGTATTCCGGAACCCCTCCGGATAGGCGGCACGGTAGGCGGCCTCCCCACCTCCGGACGGGGAAACGGCATAGACCAGCGCGTCCAGCCTCTTCGGGAGGTTCTCCAGGGATCGGGGTTCGGTGACGTCGGCGGGGACGGGCTCCACCCCCGGCGGAAGGCCGTCGGGGCTGCGCTTGAGTCCGAAGACGGTGTCGCCGTCGGCGAGGAGGAGCTCGGCGAGTCGGCTGCCGACGTAGCCGCAGCCTGCGATGAGGATTCGGGCCATGGGGAGGGGGGTGGGGGTAGTCGGTGGAACGAGCGGGGACGACCAGGCCTACCCGGCCATCGTCCCTCCTTTCCCTGGCCACGGTCCGGCCCGCGGTGCCCCACGGAGCCAGGGCCCGGCTTGACCGCTCCGCCGTCCCCCCGGAGCTTCCCGACCATGCGTCGCTTCAACTACCGCCACCTCTGGTACTTCTGGAACGTGGCACGGGAGGGCGGGATGACCGCCGCCAGCCACGTGCTCCACGTGAGCCAGCCGGCCCTCAGCTCCCAGGTGGGAAAGCTGGAGACGGCGTTGGGGGAGGAGCTCTTCCACCGGACAGGCCGGGGACTCACCCTCACCGAGGTGGGGCGGGTCGTCTTCGGCTATGCCGACGAGATCTTCGCGCTGGGCCGGGAGATGGCGGAAGCCGTGGACGGCCTGCCGGGCCGCGGGCCTCTCCGGCTGTCCGTGGGGATCGTGGAGGCCTTCCCGAAGATCCTGGCCCACCATCTCCTGGCTCCGGCCCGGGAGACCTTCGAGCACCTGCACCTGGTGGTGGAGACGGCCCATCCGGAACGCCTGTACGGCCGCCTGGCGGTGCACGACCTCGATCTGGTCATCTCCGACGCCCGCCTCCCCCACACCCTGGACGTCCAGGCCTACAACCACCCCCTGGGCTCCTGCGGGGTCACGGTCATGGGC
>CAKZOQ010000162.1 GCA_937136445.1 uncultured Gemmatimonadota bacterium | reverse complement strand
GGGACGCCAGGCGCGCCTCCCCACCTCCGAGCTCGGATTCGCGGCGGAGCTCCTCAAGCTGCTTCAACTTGTCGTGGATCGACATGCGGTCCTTTGGGGAGGTCGGGTCAGGGGGTGGGGATGGTGCCGCCATTCACGATGCGCACGACATCCTGTCGACGGAGGATGCGGCCGTCCACCACGGAGAGGATGCCGGTGGCACCTTGCAGGCCGTCGATGGCCTCCAGGGCCTGCCGCACCTGAGCGGGCGTGGCGGCGCCCTGCCCGATGGCCTCCAGCAGCAGGAGGGCTGCGTCGTAGCCCAGCGCCGGGACGGAAGAGACGAGGGTCCGCTGGAAGTGCGCCTCGTAGGCCTCCCGGAAGCGCCGGTAGCCGGGAGCGCCCGGGCCGGCGGAGACCGCCGCGGTGGCCACGACGCCCTCGGTGTGACGGTCGTCCACCACCTCGAAGGTCTGGGGATCGGTCCACCCCGAGGTTCCCAGGATGTCGATGCCCAGGGTGTCCAGGCCAAAGAAGGTGAGCTGGGGCGCCACGTACTCCACATCCTCGGAGGGGATGGGCACCATCAGGGCGACCGGATCCAGCTCCTCGACGAAGAGGGTGTCCTCCTCGCTCAGATTCATGCTGCGGATCTCCTGCAGGCGCAGCACCTCACGGGCCGCGCGGATCTGGTCCTGGAAGAAGGTGGCGCGCGCCGGGTAGGCGTACCGTCCCACCACCGGCGTCCCTCGTTCCTGGAGCGCCTGCTGGACGGCGTCGGCCTCTTCCACGCTCTCCGCCGCCTGGGAGTGTAGGATGGCCACCCGCGCATAGCCCTGCTCGGCGGCCCACGCCCCGAGGGCGGCGGCAGCCACCGGATCGGCTCCTGCCAGGCTGTAGGCTCCGGGCCCGGCCTGGCGGGCGTTGCGGGCGCTGGTGGAGATGAGGGGGAAGCCGTCGGCGAGGGCCTGGGCGGCGGAGGCCAGGGCTTCGTCCCGGATGAACCCCACGGCACCGAGCGCACCCTCGTCGGCGACCTCCCGAACGGCCTGGGCGGCCGCGGTGGCGTTCCCCTCATCGTCCCGGAGAAGAACCTCGTAGGCTCGGCCCCCGCCCTCCCGACTCACGGCGGCCACCTCGATCCCCTCGGCCACCAGGCGAGAATATTCCTGGAGGGAAGGAGACCCGGAGGTGGAGAGCACCCCGGCGATCCGGGCCGTCCTCGTCATTCCTTCCAGGGGAGGGAGTGGCTCGGCTTCCGGGTCCAGCAGCGTCGCCGCGGTGACGGAGTCAGGCCCGTTCGCTCCGGACTCCAAAGCCGCGCGGGCTGCCTCCCGTGCCGCCTGAACGTCTCCCGTCGCCCCCAAGAGTCGCGCGTGCCGGGCCAGTACGACCCCGGCCACTGCTGTCTCGGGAGGCAGGGATTCCGCCACCTGGGCCACGTCCTCCGGAGAAAGGGCCGCAACCGCGCCGCGCGCCAGCTCCCTCGCCCGCTCCTGGAGGTCCACAGGCAGGCCTCGGTCCAGCGCCACGAGCCGGTTCAGGGCCGCCTGCGGATCCGGGAGCTCCAGCGCGCGCTCCGCCTGGTCCAGCGTCGTACGTGCCTGGGCCTCGGCCCGGGCACGCTCCCGCTCTTCGGCAGTGGGTTCCGGAGCCGGAGACGACTCGGACGGCCCCGACATCTGGCAGGCCCCGGCGAGGGCGAGCAGGAGCAAAAACACCGACCGCCCGGACGCGAGGGGCATCCGGGCGGTGATGGGGCGAATCGGCATCGTCGTGGTCGATTCCCGTGGGGGTCAGGAAGCCGGAAGACCGGCTCTACTTCTCCTCTTCGTCCTCGTCCTCGTCGTCCTCATCATCCTCGTCCGACTCATCGTCGTCATCGGACTCGTCGTCCTCGTCATCATCATCGTCGACGTCGTCCTCGTCGTCGGAGTCGTCGTCCTCGTCGTCGGAGTCGTCGTCCTCATCGTCGGAGTCGTCGTCCTCGTCGTCGGAGTCGTCGACCTCATCGTCCGGCTCCTCGTCATCATCATCCTCCTCGACGTCGTCACCGTCCGACTCATCGTCGTCGTCCGAGTCATCCGACTCCTCCTCATCGTCGTCCGAGTCGTCCTCGTCGGACTCATCGTCGTCCGAGTCGTCCTCGTCGGACTCATCATCGTCGTCGTCCTCGGAATCCTCGACCTCGTCCTCGTCGTCGGTCGAGGCATCCGGCTCCTCGCTCTCCGCGTCGGTGGAGGACTCGTCGGGGTGCTCGTCACCGTCGTCGCCCTCGCCTTCCGCATCCTCACGACCGGCGCGGTGCTCTGGAACCTCCAGAACCTCCAGGACGATGCGGCGGTTGGCCGCGTCGGACTCGATGACCTTCAGGCTGACGTCGTCTCCCTCGAGGTAGAACTCCTCCAGCCGATCGGCATCCTCGATGCCCGCGTGGGATGCCGGAACGAAGCCCTCGATGTCGTCCCCGAGGTCCACCACGACACCCTTGTCCTGAACACGGACCACGGAGCCGTCGAGCTCCACCCCCGCAGCCATCCGCTTGGTGATGACGGGCCACGGATCGTCTTGGAGCTGCTTGATTCCCAGCGAGATCCGCTTGTTCTCGGCATCCACGTCGAGGACCATGACCTCGACGTCCTCGCCCTTCTGGACGATCTCGGAGGGGTGCTCCACACGCTTGGTCCAGCTCATGTCGGAGACGTGGACCAGGCCGTCGATGCCCGGCTCGATCTCCACGAAGGCCCCGAAGGACGTCAGGTTCCGGACCACGCCGGTGAGGGTGGTGCCGGAGGGGTACTTCATGGGGAGGGCCAACCAGGGGTCCTCCTCGATCTGCTTCATGCCCAGCGAGATCTTCTCGTCGTCCGGGTCCACCTTCAGGACCACGGCTTCGATCTCCTCGCCGATGCTCACCACCTTCGAGGGATGGCGGACGTTTCGTGTCCAGGACATCTCGGAGATGTGGACCAGGCCCTCCACGCCCTTCTCCAGCTCCACGAAGGCGCCGTAGTTGGTGATGGAGACCACCTTCCCGCGAACACGGGAGCCCACCGGGTACTTCTTGTCGATGTCCGTCCAGGGGTACGGCAGGAGCTGCTTGAGCCCCAGCGAGATGCGCTCGCGGTCCCAATCGATGTCGAGGACCTTGATATCCAGCTCTTCGCCGATGTCGACCACCTCGTTCGGGTTGGCCACGCGGCCCCACGACATGTCGGTGATGTGCAGCAGTCCGTCGAGCCCGCCGAGGTCGATGAAGGCACCGAAGTCGGTGATGTTCTTCACCGTACCCTCGCGCACCTGACCGACCAGAAGCTCCTTGACCAGCGTCTCGCGCTTCTTCTCGCGGTCCGCTTCGAGGATCACGCGGCGCGACACCACGATGTTCCGGCGCCGCTTGTTGAGCTTGATGATCTTGAAGCGGTAGGTCTCCCCGATGAGGTCCTCGATGTTCGGGACCCGTCGGAGCGCGATCTGCGACCCGGGGAGGAAGGCGTCCACGCCCATGAGGTCCACCGTGACGCCACCCTTGATCTTGCGGGCGAGCGTACCCTTGACCGGCCGGTCGTCCTCGTAGGCCTCCTTGATCTTCTCCCAGACGCGGAGGAAGTCGGCCTTCTTCTTGGAGAGGACCACCACCCCGTCGTCGTCCTCCAGGCTCTCCAGGAGGACCTCGACCTCGTCTCCCTGCTCCGGAGCCTCCTTGAACTCGTCCAGGGCGACGGAGCCCTCGGACTTGAAGCCGAACTCGAGGATGACGGCCGTCTCACTGACCGAGAGGACCCGCGCGATGACGATCTCGCCCTCGCGGAAGTCCTGGAAGTCCTCGCTGAACTCCGAAAGGAGCGCCTCGAATTCCTCACGTGAGGTGTCGAGGGGCTCTTCGCCGTACGGATCGGAGATGAGCTCCGGAGAGATGCCCGTGGTCTCGGGGAGGGGCGGATCCTGGGGGTCGAAGTCGTCGTCCCCCTCATGCGCGGCCACCGTCACCACTTCACCGGTGAAGGCGTCGACGGCGATGGTGGCCTCGAGGGCCTCGCGGTCGTCCTCGTCCATCTCCCGCTCCACCTCGGCCATGGTCAGGACCTCTGGCCGTTCGGAGTCGTCCTCGGCATCGGTCGTCTCGGCCTCGTCGGCCTCCGACGCGTCTGCCTCGGCAGCGTCGTCGTCGGTGGGTTCGGAAGCCTCGTCGGCCTCGGTGGCCACAGGGGAATCCTCGGGGGCCGCGTCGACGGTTTCGTCGGCGGTCTCGGGGTTGTCCTTCTCGTTGTCGGTCATGGTGGGATGGGCGCCGACGCTGACGCGCGGGCCGTGTCGGCCGGGGCTCACATGAGGGGCGAGCGGCCCGGGATCGGGTGGATGTCAGGAGGCGAGCCGGGACGTCATCGGAACGTCGGGGTCCGGAGCCTCCGCGAGTGCGGTCTGGGCTGCGTCCGCGAGACGGCAGCAGCCAAGCCTGGAAAAGCTAGACCGGCGTCAGGAGGGAGTCAACTGCGACACCCGGCGGACCACGGCCTCCACCTGCTCCTCGAAGGAGAGGCCCGTGGTATCCAGCTCCCAGGCGTCGGCCGGCCGTCGCAAGGGGGAGAGCGCGCGCTCCGAGTCCCCGCGGTCCCGGGCCTCCAGGCGCTCCGCCTCCTGCCGGACCTCCTCGTCCCCGGGGTCCTCGACCCCCTGCTCCGCGAGACGACGCCGGGCCCGCTCCTGGAGGTCCGCCACGAGGAAGACCTTCAGGTCGGCGTCGGGGAAGACCACCGTGCCCATGTCTCTGCCGTCGGTGACGAGCCGACCGAATCGACCCGCCGCCCGCTGGAGTCCCAGCAGGGTGGCCCGCGCCGCCGGGAGTCGGGCCAGTCGGGATACGTGCTCGGTGACCCGGGGGGACCGCAGCTCCTCGTCCAGGGTCCGTGCGCCGACCTGGACCCGGTAGGCA
>CAKZOQ010000161.1 GCA_937136445.1 uncultured Gemmatimonadota bacterium | reverse complement strand
CCCAGGCCATCATGGAGGAGGCGGCGGTGGGCATCGTGGCGGTGGACCCCGGGGGGCGGGTCACCCTTGTGAATCCCCGGGCGGAACGGCTCCTGGGCGTGGAGGTGGAGCTGGGCCAGGGGGTACCGCGGGAGGCGGGCGCGGGCGAGGAGTTGGGCGCCTGGCTGACCGCTTACCTCGGTGGGCAGGGACACGAGGCCGGGTTGGAGCTGCTGGTGGACGATCGACGCATCCGGGTGCGGGCCCGCCGCCTGGAGGGGGCAGGGTCGCCGGGAGGCGCGGTGGTGGCGCTGGAAGACGTCACCGACGAGCTCCGCACGGAGCGGGTCCTGGCCTGGGGTGAGATGGCCCGCCAGGTGGCCCACGAGGTCAAGAACCCCCTCACGCCCATGAAGCTCAGCATCCAGCACCTTCGGCGGGCCTGGGAAGACGGCCATCCCGACTTCGACGAGATCCTGGTCCGCAACGCCGAGGCGGTCCTCACGGAGATCGACCGACTCGCCGCCATCGCCCAGAGCTTCTCCCGCTTCGGGGCGCCGGCGGAGGGCCGTGGAGCCCCGTTGGCTCCGGTGGACGTCGTCTCGGTGGTGCGGGAGGTCATGGCGCTCTACGGCGCCAGCGAAGGACCGGTGGACTTCCGGCGAGAGCTCCCGGACGCCCTCCCCACGGTGCGGGCCCGGTCCCTGGAGTTGAAGGAGGTCCTGGTGAACCTCCTGGAGAACGCCCGGGAGGCGCTTCAGGACGGCGGCATGGTCCGGGTCGTGGGCGCTCTGGCCGACGACGGTCGGGTGGTCCTCCGGGTGCAGGACGACGGCGCCGGGGTCCCGCCAGAGCTCATGCCGCGGGTCTTCGAGCCCCACTTCAGCACCCGCTCCGGGGGTACCGGACTGGGTCTGGCCATCGTACGCAGGCTGGTGGAATCGTGGGGTGGGTCGGTGGCGCTGGAGAGCGAGCCGGGCGCCGGTGCGGTGGTGACGGTCCACCTTCTCCCCTGGACGGACGACGAGAGCCCCACGGGCGTGGAAGGGGCTGGCCTCGCACGCCGGGAGTCGGCATCTTGAAGTGCTGCATGTGGGCCTCCCCCGGGAGCGTCCCCCGAGGCATCGGCGAGATCGGTGTCACCCCCCACCCCAGCCCTGGCGGTCCATGAGGAACGTCGCGTCCGACTCTCCCCCGTCCCGGTCGCAGCCCTCCTCTTCATCCACCTCGGATCCCATCCTCAGGAAGCTGGAACCCGCGGAGCTGGCGGACTGGCTCGAAGCCCGGCTGGACCGCGTGAGCGAGCGCTGGCTCTCCGACGTGCACGCCCGCTACGACGTCCGCGGCAGCCCGGTGAACGGGCTGTTGGAGGAGTTCCTCCAGAGCCTCGTCGCCTTCCTCCCCGCCGTCCTCGGCCCCTACCGGGTGCAGGTGGAACCCCTCTGGTACCGGGCCGCCGAGCTCTTCGGCGCCATCGCCGCCCGGCGCGGACTGGCCGCTGGTGAAGTCATCGAGGAGTTCCAGGTGCTTCGGGAGGCCGTCATCCGCATCCTCTACCAGGATCCACCCCTCCAGGGCCGGGT
>CAKZOQ010000160.1 GCA_937136445.1 uncultured Gemmatimonadota bacterium | reverse complement strand
ACGGTCGTCGGCTTCGCTTCACCACGGGTGAGTGGCAGACGCCGCTGGGTCGCTCCCTCCATCGTCCGCGGGACATGCAGATGCGACCCGTTGAGGAGGATCTGGACACCTTTCCCCGGGTGACCACGCCCGACGGGCGGACGTTGGTGAACGGCGGCGGCATCTTCCCGGACCTCGAGGTCGAGGGCGACACCCTCACCACCGTGGAGCAGGAGCTCATCCGATCAGCCAACGAGGTGGAGGTCCCGCTGGGCCTGCGGCTTGCCGAGCGGTCCTTCGAGGCAGCCCGCGCTCTGGAGGAGGCCGGCGAGCCGGCCCACCTCGACGACGAGATCCTGGCGGGCTTCGTGGCAGGACTGATGGAGGAAGGGCTGCCGGAGGAGACCGTCGCCTCACAGGAGGTCCGGGACTACCTGGCGTGGCGTCTCCGGGTGGGGATCGCCCAGCGGATGAACGACATCGGCGCCGAAGCCAACTTCCGACAGGAGCGGGATCCGGTGCTGGAGGAGGCGGTGCGACTCCTGGGCGAGGTCACGACCCAGACCGAGCTCTTCGAGGCCGCCGAGGAACGGTCCATGGCCAGTCGGGACGAGGCAGAGGATCAGTCGGGGGGAGGCATCTAGGAACCGGCCGGCCGTGCGCCTGGCGGACCGGGTCGCCGTCTTCGGAGGCACCGGGCTGGTGGGGGGCCACCTGGTGGAGCTTCTCGCCCACCACCATCCCGACACCCGGATCCGGGTGCCCATCCGGCGCCCGGTGGACCGCTGGGACGCGCGCCCCTCGGTGGAAGGTGTGCGGGTGGACTTCGATGCCCTCCCGCAGTCGGTGGAGCGCTGGTCCGCCGCGGTCGTCTTCCTCTGCCTGGGCACCACCATCCGGGACGCCGGGAGCGAAGCGGCCTTCCGGCGGGTGGACCTGGAGTACACCGTCGAGGCGGCGCGGCTCGCCGCCGCATCCGGAGCCCGCACCGCCCTCCTGGTGAGTTCGGTGGGAGCCGACGCCGACTCGTCCTTCTTCTATCCCCGGATCAAGGGCGAGGCCGAGGCCGCCGTCGCCGCACTCCCCTTCGAGACGGTCCACCTCCTCCGCCCCTCCCTCCTGCTGGGGGACCGGCGGGAGACACGCCTCAAGGAAACGCTCGCCGGGTGGGCCCTTCGGCTCCTCCGCCCGGTCCTGGTGGGGCCCCTGCGGAAGCAGCGGCCCATCGAGGCCCGGTGGGTGGCGCGGGCCATGATGCACCTCGCCGAAGACCCGGGGTCCGGCCGCTTCGTCCACGAAGCGCCTGCCATCCGCGAGCTGGGCCGCCCGCCCCATGGCGAAGACGTAGCTGGCCGGAGCTGACCGTCCCTACTCGCCCCCCCGGGGGTGGTGGCGGCGATGCGTCTCCAGGAGGTGGGTCCGGTCCAGGTGGGTGTAGATCTGGGTGGTGGAGATGTCGGCGTGGCCCAGGAGCTCCTGGACCGCTGCCAGGTCCGCGCCACCCTCCAGGAGGTGGGTGGCGAAGGTGTGCCGCAGCGTATGGGGGGAGATGGCCCGTTCGATGCCCGCCCGTGCCGCCGCCTTCCGCACCAGGTTGAAGACGGCCTGACGACTCAAGGGGCCTCCCCGCACCGACAGAAAGACGCGCCCCTCCCCTCGTCGTCCTCCTGCCCCCGTCCCCTCGAGGCGCCCGCGGAGCTCCCGCAGGTACCGCTGCAGGACCCGCAGCGCCGGGCCGCCCACCGGGACAAGCCGCTCCTTGGCCCCTTTCCCGAAGACGGTGAGGAAGCCCTCGTCGACGTCCAGAGCCCGGAGGGGCAGCTCCACCAACTCGCTCACCCGGATTCCCGTGGCGTAGAGGAGCTCCAGGATCGCCCGGTCCCGCCAGTACAGCTCGTGATCCGGGACCGGCGCCTCCAGCAAGGCCTCCACCTCCTGCCGGGTCAGGTGGTCCGGGAGCTTGCGGCCTACGCGAGGCGACTCCATCCGGTCGCTGGGGTCGGCCTCGAGCAGGCCCTCCGCCAGGAGGAAGCCGAAGTAGCTCCGTACCGACGACTGGGCCCGGCGGATGGAGGAGGCCGCCAGCCCCTCCTCCCGGAGGTGGTAGATCCACGCACGGAGGTGGCGGGCCTGGACGTCCTGGGGGCGGTGGGTCCCTTCCTCCTCCTCCAGGAAGGTCCGCAACCGCTCCAGGTCCCGCAGGTAGGCCGACAGCGTCCGGTCGGAGAGCCCCCGCTCGAAGGTGAGGTAGTCCTGGAACTGCTCCAGGAGGAAGGCGCGCTCGGACACCCTCAGTCCCCGGCCCCCGAGGACCCCGACCGGTCTCCTCCGTCGCCTCCGCTGCCTTCGTCGTCCGACTCCCTGGGGTGTCGGGTCCTCCACCACCAGAACCCGAGGGCCAGGACCACCGCCCCCGCCGCCGCCAGGAGGACCACGTTCACCTCCCCCAGGAGGGCGCGGACGCGCTCCAGGTTGCGACCGGCCGTGACTCCACCCCAGACGAGGGCGCCGTACCAGATGCCCGACGCCGTCGCGAGGGGGAGAAGGACCCGCAGGAACGGCTGATGGGAGACCCCCGCGAAGACCGGGACCACCGCCCGGAGACCGGGAAGGAAGCGGGTGAGGAAGATGGCCGGCGTACCCCAGCGCTCGTAGAAGCCTCGCATCCGCTCCATCTGGCCGGGATGGAGGACCCGTCGCCCCCACCCCTCCTCGAAGAAGGAGGCGCCGTGTCGATACCCCAGCCGGTAGGTCACCATGGCGGTGGCGACGTTGCAGACCCAGGTGGCCGCGAAGACCCAGGCGACGGAGATGGAGTCCCGCAGGGCGGAGAGGAAGGCGCCCAGGAGGACGAAGGTATCGGCTGGAACCGCCGGGACGATGTTCTCCAGCGCGGCGCCGACCCCCAGCAGGAGGTAGAGGAGGACCGGAGGAAGCTCTCCGATCCAGGAGACCCCATCCGCCAGCATGGACTGTCCCACGGCGGACGCCGGCTCAGTCGGGCGTGTCGTCGCCGGCGGACCAGAGGTCGGGGAACCCCTCCGGCGTGTCCACCAGCGCGACGGCGTGCACGGCG
>CAKZOQ010000159.1 GCA_937136445.1 uncultured Gemmatimonadota bacterium | reverse complement strand
GACGAGGATGGCATGAGCTCCCGCACCCGCAGCCTTCTCTCGCCCTTCCTCGGGCTCCTCCTCCTCGGGAGCCTCGGCGCGTGCGCCGACTCCGTGGTGGAGGTGGGTAGTGACCTGGAGCTCGACCTGACCGGTCCCTCTTCCATCGCCCTCTCGGACAGCCTTACGGTGGACTTCGAGACCCGCGGACGCAGCCTCCTCGGCTTCGTGCTCCGCTATGGCGACGGCGCCGTCGATTCCGTCCGCCTCGTCGGATCGCAATCCGCAGGCGGAAGTCTGAAACACCTGTATGGAGAATCCGGCACCTACACCGTCACAGGTGAGGTGCAGGACGGCATCGAAGGCAATATCATGGCACAAATCACCGTAACGGTGACCAACTAGAGATCTGAGCATCGTGACGTCCCGACGACGTCGCCTGACCCCCCACAGGAGGTGCTTGCCAACCCAGACCTGGTCCTTTTCGCACCCGAGCAGTTTGGCTCGAGCGCGGCCCCGTGTCCGTTCCCCCCGCACCGCCTGGCGGTGCATCGAGGGGAGGGGTCGGTGCCGTGCGCAACTCAACAAGGAGAACGAATCCAATGAATTCGATTCTGTCCAACGCAGGCCCTTCGTGGCCGCATCGTTGGCGGATGGCCCTGGCCTTCGCGGTCGGTCTGTTCCTGGTGGGGGCACCCCTCCAGGCTCAGCAGACCGGCACGGTGACAGGGAACGTCAACGACGCCCAGTCCGGCGCGATCCTGCCCTCCGTGCAGGTATATCTCGTCGGTTCGGGGCTCGGTACCCTGACCAACAACAACGGTCGCTACCTCATCGTGAACGTCCCCGCGGGCAGCTATACGCTGCGCGCCGAGCGTCTCGGCTACGCGACGCAGGACATGCAGATCGAGGTCACGGGAGGCGGCACCGTCACCCAGGACTTCAGCCTCGAGAGCGAGGCCCTGGGTCTGGACGAGATCGTCGTCACCGGGACCGCCGGCGCCGCGCGGCGTCGTGAGGTCGGCAACACCATCTCACAGGTGGACGTGGCCGACCTCCCGGACAATCCGACGAACGTGGATGGGCTGCTTCAGGCCCGTATCCCCGGCATGTCGGTCATGCAGAGCTCCGGGAACGCCGGTGGTGGCGCCAAGATCCGCCTCCGCGGGAACGTCTCGGTGGCCCAGTCCAACCAGCCGCTCATCTACATCGACGGCGTGCGGATGCGCTCCGACGCCTTCCACAAGAATGTGCCGCCCACCGGGTACCCCGGCCGCAGCGGCAACGATGTGGCGAGCCCGCTGAACAACATCAACCCCGACGACATCGCTCGGATCGAGGTCATCAAGGGCGCCGCGGCAACGACGCTGTACGGCACTGAGGCCGCGGCCGGCGTGATCCAGATCTTCACCAAGCGGGGTCACCAGGGTCAGGCGCGGTGGAACGCTTCCATCGAGCAGGGCTTCCAGCGGCTCCAGAAGTTCGGCGTCGACCCGGGCCTCCGTCCCTCTTCGGAGGCGGCTGAGACGTCCGCGGGTGGGACGTCGGACTACGTCTTCATCAACCCGTGGCTGCGGGACGCGTACCAGCAGAAGTACTCGCTGAGCGTGTCCGGTGGTGGGGACGCCCTCCAGTACTTCGTATCCGGGTCGTACTCGGATGACGAGGGTGTCCTGCCCAACGACCAGCAGACGACGTCCACCGTCCGCGGGAACTTCACCTTCTCGCCCCTCGAGAACCTGCAGCTCCAGTGGAACACGTCGTACACCAACGACGAGTTCTTCAACACGGCGGCGGGCAACAACGCCCACGGGCTGACGCTGAACGTCTTCCGGCGGGACGCGAACTACCGGGGCAGTGAGGCGCGGGAGGACATCGACCCGCTCCTCGGTCAGACCATCTCCACCCAGATCGACCACCTGATCACCGGTGGTACGGCGACGTGGACGCCCCGGACGAACTTCACGAATCGTCTGAGCATCGGGTACGATCTGGCGCAGCAGAACAACCGGAACCTGCGCCCCTTCGGTTTCGCCCTGGCGCAGAACGGCATCCTGTCCGACGGCCGGAGCGAGTTCGAGACGCTCACCTTCGACTACGTGGGTACGCTCTCCTTCGACCTGACCGGGAGCATCGGTTCGGCGCTGTCCTTCGGTGGACAGAGCGTGACCACGGAGACCCAGCAGACGGTGGCCTACGGGGAGGACTTCCCGGGCCCCGGTGATCCGACGGTGACCACCGCCGGAACCAAGCTGGGCTTCGAGCTTCGGGAGCGGGTGGTGAACGCCGGCTTTTTCGCTCAGAACGTCTTCGACATCAGCGACAAGTACTTCATCACCGTGGGTGGTCGTGTCGACGGCAACAGCGCCTTCGGTGAGGACTTCGGGCTGCAGTTCTACCCGAAGGTCTCCGGCTCCTGGGTCGTCTCCGACGAATCCTTCTGGAGCATGGACGGCAGCCAGCTCAAGCTACGCGCCGCGTGGGGCGAGTCCGGCCGTGCGCCGGGCGCCTTCGACGCGGTCCAGACCTACGACGGTGTGGGTTGGGGTGGCGTGCCCGCCTTCTTCCCCCGCGTGCTGGGCAATGCGGACCTCGGTCCGGAGCGCACCGCGGAGTGGGAGATGGGCTTCGACGGCTCCTTCCTGGACAACCGTCTCTCGCTGGACTTCACCTACTACAACCAGACCACGAGCGAGGCTCTCTTCGCCGTGCGTCAGGCGCCCTCGACGGGCTTCATCGACGTGAACGGCGGGAACTCCCAGCTCGAGAACGTGGGTGAGATCAACAACCAGGGCATCGAGATCGCCGCGAACTACCAGGTGATCCAGGGCCGAGAGTGGTCCTGGGACATCGGGACGTCCATCTCCACCAACCAGAGTGAGGCCGGCCTCCCCGAAGAGGTCGCCAACATCTCCGTAGGCGGGAACGGATGGATCATCGACGGCGAGCCCGTTCCGGTCATCCGTGGCTTCAAGGTCATGAACCCGGACGCCATCGCGGATCCGGACATCCAGCCGGACCAGATCTACGGCCCCAACGCACCGACGCAGATCATCGGCGTCCACTCCTCGCTGACCATGCCCGGCGGCATCCTGCTGTCGGTGCGCGGTGAGTACCAGGGCGGGCATTACGTGACCCAGGGCGTGGCCATCAACGCCATCGGACGCTCGGTGATCTGGCCGGGCTGCTACGAGGCCTACGCCATCGCCGGAACCGACGTGAGCCAGGGTCCGCTCTCGGCCACCGACCCGGGCTACGACCAGCTCACCGCCTCGCAGCGCGCGCGCTGCAACCCGAACCTCGCCGAGGGCGAGTTCTGGGCTGAGCCTGCGGACTTCTTCAAGCTCCGTCAGGTCACGCTCCAGTTCCCGGTTCCCGAGGCATGGATTCCGGGCACGGCCGGTGCCAACCTGACGCTGTCGGGCCAGAACCTGTGGCGCTGGACGAACGACGAGTGGACCCACTACGACCCGGAGATGGGCGGCAACAGCGACAACAACGCCATCTCCAGAGACGGCGTCAGCAACGGGGACTTCCTCGTGACGTCCATCTCGGAGCACATTCCCGTGCCGGCCACCTTCACGGTGGCCCTGCGAGTCAACTTCTAGGAGGCGACGTGAAGAGCACCAACACTCATCGCGCCGACCGGGGTTGTACCTCGCGGCGCGCAACATCCGGACTCCGGGGCCTTCTGGCCCTGGGGCTGGCCTTCGGAGTAGCCGCGTGCGACACCGACGTGGTGAATCCCGGGCCCATCGCCGGTGATTTCCTCGATTCCCCTGATGCCCAGGCCGCCATCACCAACGGGGCTGGACGGGCTCTGGGGGACGCCATGAACTGGATCAGCTACACCTCCGCTTCAGTGGCCCGTGAGATCCACCCGTCGGGCTCCACCGGGAGCTTCGGGATCACCCCCGAGCAGCAGCGGGGTGAGCTCAACAACGACGAGGTGAATACCCACTGGGAGAACGTCCACCGGGCCCGGTTCATGGTCGAGGACGGCCTGGATCGGATCGACCAGCTGGAGGCCGGCGAGCAGGACGACGAAGTCCTGGCTCAGCTCTACCTCTGGGGCGGGTACACCTACCGTCTCGCAGGCGAGTCGCTGTGTGAGGCCGTCATCGACGGCGGGTCCGCCCAGGACCACGGCGTCTTCTTCACCCGAGCCATCGAGCTCTTCGACCAGGCCGCGAGTCTGGGCACCGGAGACGTGCGTACGGCGGCCGTGGCCGGTCGTGCGTCGGTGAAGGTGTGGCAGGGTGATTGGGCTGGCGCACTGGCGGACGCGGGCTCCGTGCCCGACGACTTCAGCTACGTCATGCCGTACTACGACATCGGAGACGACAACCAGGGCAACCGGTTGTACATCGCCGCCAAGTCGGAGCCATACAAGGCCCACTCCCAGTGGAGCACCTGGGTCGAGGGCTACGGCATGAGCGAGGACACGCCCGACGGGGACCCCCGGGTGCCGTACACCATCACCGGAACCGTCGGTGACGCATCCACCTCGTGCTGTGGCGAGGTCCCGTTCAATCCCCAGACCAAGTACGAGAACGACGATGCAGCCATCGAGCTGTCGTCGGGTCCGGAGATGCGCCTCCTGGAGGCGGAGAACGCGCTGTTCAACGACAGCGACATGGCCACCGCGGTGGCCATCATCAACGAGCTGCGGGCGGACGCCGGAGTGGATCCCATCGCGCCGGCGAGCATGACCGAGGCTCAGATGATGTTCCTTCGGGAGCACGCCATCGAGCAGTGGTTGGAGGCTCGTCGCCTCCCGGCCCTGTGGCGCTGGAACGAGGCCGGTGTGCCGCTGGAGACCCTCTTGCAGCCTCTTGAGCAGGTCGGCGATGGCAACATCCAGACCGGGTCGCACCTCCAGGAGCGGGACTTCTGCTTCCCGATCTCCGAGGGAGAAGAGCAGACCAACCCGAACGTAGGATGATCGGGTAGTCTCGGCGGTTCGCCGCCGATGACGACGGGCCGGGGTCGGCGCCTTCACGGCGTCGGCCCCGGTTTTTTTTGGGGGGTCCTACAGGGTGTGTCGCGGCACGTGTCAGAGGACCCCGCCAGGCCTCCCCGAAGCCTCGTTCGAGCGCCGGTGGATGGGCCAGGGACGCGAGAGCGGATGCCCGCCGAGCTCACGCCGCATCCGGTCGAAGACCTCCCGCCCTGCGGAGGGTCCGCCGCCCATGTTGTGGTTTCGCTTCCACCGGGAAAGGACCCGTCCGGTGGCGTCGTTGAGGACGCCGAGAGGCTCCCCGTCGGCGTCGAAGAGGCCCCGGTCGTCGCGGGTCGCGTACCCGAGCTCCACCAGCGCCTCCTGGAGCCAGGCCACGTCGTCCCCTCGGCTCTGCTCCATGACGCGAAGGCCAGGCTCCTGGGCCCGGATCGAGCGCCAGCGGTGGTACAGCACCCGCAGGTCGTGGATGGCCCGGCGACTGTTGTCCACGCGGAGGTTCACGTAGTCGTCGATCCCGAAGACGCCTCCGCCCGGGCTCTTCACCACGAGGGTGGCGCCCATGCGCCCCCGGGCGTCGCCCCCGGCACGGTCGGCGGCCTCGAGGGATCGGAGGAGCCGCTCGGCCAGAGGGAGCCCCGAGCCCTCGGTGGCCTCGAAAGTGTCGGCGAACCCGTCCACCACCTCGGGGCCCGCCAGGATGTTTCCGGCCGTCGCGTAGTTCGTCCCGAAGCGGCTGCCCTTCCACCAGGTTTCGGTGCCGGTGGCCGAATAGCTCCGGCCCTGGACGTCCACGATGTTGATCTGTCCGCCGCCCCAGGAGTCGCCGTAGCGGGCGTGCAGCCGGTCGATGATCTCCCTGGGGGCCACCCCCTCCTCCAACCAGTCCAGCATCTCGTCGGCGTCCCTGTAGGGCGACCCGCCCATGGTCGCCACCGCTCCGACCCCCGCGCGCACATGGACGGCGATGGGCGCCACCGCGAAGAAGCGCGAGGCCATGGCGACCCCGACCTCGCCGGTCTCCGGGTCGAAGCCCACGATGGAAAGGCTGCTGATGGGCGACATCCAATCGTCCCGAGCCTTCTCCTGTGCCGAGGCCGGCGCCGACCCCAGGGGCCACGCGAGCGACGCGGCAACGAGGAGGGCCGTCATCGTGCGGCAGGCGGATCCCTTCGCTCTCGTCTCCACGGTCAGCCTCCTCCGCCCGGACGGAGAGGATCGTCCCAGGCGGACCGTCCCCTCATCAGGGCCATCATCTTCAGGATCACCTCGCGATTCGCGTTCGGGTCGGAGCCCAGCTCGTGATCCTCCTTGAAGCGGACCACGGCCTGCACGGTCGCGTCGTTGAAGCGACCGAGGGGGTTCCCCGAGGCGTCGAACATCCCCGGGTCGGTGCGGTCGGCGTACCCGAGCTCCACGAGCCACTCCTGCAGCGTGGCCACGTCGGCCCCGGCGTTCTGCTGGATCATCCGCGTCCCGTACTGCTGCAACCGCTCCACCTTCCATCGCTCGTAGAGGTCCCGCAGCTCCTCGATGGAGTGGGGGCTGTCGTCCACCCTCACGTCCAGATAGATGTCCGTTCCGCCGAAGCCGGCGCCCGGCTTGTAGACCTTGAGCGACGCGCCCATGCGCCCACGGGCGTCTCCCCCGGCGGCGTCGGCGGCCTCCAGCGCCCTCATGAGCCGCTCGGCCAGCGGAAGCCCCGAACCCGCCGTCTCCTCGAAGGTGTCGGCGAAGCCGTCCACCACCTCGGGGCCGGCCAGGATGTTGCCGCCGGCGGCGTAGTTCTCGCCGACGCGGTGACCCCGCCACTGGCTCTGGCTCCCGCTGGTGAAGCCGGCGCTCCGGCCTCGGGCGTCCACGAGGACGATCTGGCCGATGTTGTCGTAGCGCTCCTGGAGCCGGTCCAGCACCTCCTGGGGCGAGGCCCCCTCCTCCATCCAGTCCAGCATGAGGGAACCGTCGCCATACGGGGCGCCGCCCATCGTATTGATGGCGCCCACGCCCCCACGGGCGTGAGTGGCGATGTAGCCCACGGCGAAGAACCGCGAGGCCATGGCGAGCCCGACCTCC
>CAKZOQ010000158.1 GCA_937136445.1 uncultured Gemmatimonadota bacterium | reverse complement strand
GGAGGCGAGAGTGCTCAGGAGTCGTCGCCCGTCCCACCCAGGATCAGCGTCACCAGCGAAATGACGATGCTCCCCAGGACCGCCGCCCAGAATCCGGAGACCGACAAGGACGCGACGAGCCCGGCAGTGAGGAGGAGAAGCACCCCGTTCACCACCAGCGCGAAGAGCCCAAGGGTGAGGAGAAGAAAGGGGAGGGACAAGAGGAGCAGGATGGGCTTCAGAAGGGCGTTCACCACCCCGAAGACCAGGGCCACCACCACGATGTCCAAGAATCCTCCGCTGAGCTGGATGCCCGGCACCAGCCAGGCCGCGGCGGAGAGGGCGAGGGCGTTGACGAAGACGCCGAGGAGAAATCGTTGCATGACCTGTGGGAGTGTGGGGGATGCAGATGTGCTCACCCTACGACCTCGGACGGGTTCCTGATTCGGCGACCGCCCGAGCGCGTACCTGTGCCACCTGGAGACCCCGCGACCCCACATCGGCCATCCTGTCCGGCCACCCTGTCGGAATCGGACAGGATGGCCGGCTGTTCGGTAGGGCCTCCTGTGGGTGCCATATTGGACGTATGTCGTTGGCGTTCAACAGGTTATGTGGTCTCGTGCCCGGTTGGCACCGCCCTTGCCACTATAGATCACCGTCAAGACGGACCCAAACATCGGCTGCGAGGCCGCGCGAGACGAGCGATGAGCGATGCCCCTTCGGGGGTGGGTCTCGCAGCCACAACGAACACCACAGCACGCCCCCCCCAGAAGAGGTACCACGCCCCCCCATAGGGTGGTCTCCTCGGCCCCATTCGCTTCGGCGGGTGGGGTCAAAATTTTGCCCCTGCGTTGCGGCGAGGCTGCGGACGCGGCAGCCTAGGGTCCATGGACGCATCTTCCGGACCCATCCGCGTGCTCGTCGCCGACGACGACGAGGACCAGCGCTTCCTCCTCGAGCAGATCCTGCGGCGGAGTGACAAGACCCGTCATCTGGTCACCCCGGTGCCCGACGGAAGCTCGGCCCTTCAGGCGCTTCGCGAAGAGGTCTTCGATGTCGCGCTCCTGGATCTGAGCATGCCGGGTCTCGACGGCCTGGAGGTGATGGGGGCCATCTCCGGCGACCCGGCCCGCCCCCAGGTGATCTTCGTGTCGGGCTACGGCACGGTGGCTACGGCGACCGAGGCCATGAAGCTGGGCGCCTTCGACTTCATGGAGAAGCCGGTGGATCCACGGCGCCTCCAGACGCTGGTCTGGAAGGCCGCCCGGGCCCGGGTCCTCTTCTCCCGCTCCGAACGGCTGGAGGAGGTGGCTCGACGCGACGCCGGGGAGGTGCGCATCGTCACCCAGGACCCCGGCATGCAGGAGGTCCTGCAACTGGCGGCCAGGGTGGCTCCCTCGGAGGTTGCGGTCCTGGTGGTGGGGGAGTCCGGCACCGGGAAGGAGCTGGTGGCGCGGGAGCTCCACCGCCTCTCCGGTCGCGAGGAGGAACCGCTGGTGGCCCTCAACTGCGCCGCCGTCTCCGAGGCGCTGGCCGAGTCGGAGCTCTTCGGTCATGAGAAGGGAGCCTTCACCGGCGCCACCGGACGGAAGATCGGGCTGGTGGAGCTCGCCGACGGGGGGACGCTCTTCCTGGACGAGATCGGGGAGTTGGATCCTGGGCTCCAGGCCAAGTTCCTCCGGTCGCTGGAGTCCAAGACGTTTCGGCGCGTGGGCGGGCTCAAGGAGCTGCCGGCCAACTTCCGCCTCGTCTCCGCCACCCACCAGCCCCTCCATGAGCGGGTGGACGAGGGCTCCTTCCGGCAGGACCTCTTCTACCGCATCAACGCCATGGTCCTGGAGCTTCCGCCCCTCCGGCGACGACGCGGGGACATCGCCCTCCTTACCCGGCACTTCCTGGAGATGAGTCGGCCCGGCGAGGCTGACGGGTTGGTGGTGGAGGACAGGGCGATGGAGGCGTTGAAGGCCTACGACTGGCCGGGGAACGTCCGGGAGCTTCGGAACGTCATCGAGCGGGCGGCGCTCCTCTGCTCCGACGGGGTCATCGGGGTCGACGACCTCGGTTCGGGGCTGGGCGCCGGCCCGGGCGAGTCGGAGGCGGAGGTGCGGTCGTCGGAGGACGGGGATGTCCGTCTACCGTCGCTGAACCTGGGGGAGCTGGAGGAACGAGCGGTGCAGGCGGCCCTGCAGCGGACGGGGTGGCACCAAGGGGACGCCGCGGAGCTCCTGGGCATCAGCCCCCGAACCCTCCACCGCAAGATCAAGGGGTACGGGCTCCGGCGACCCGACTGACGGGCGTCCCGCCCGAACTCAGCGCAGTCGGGTGGAGAAGGCCGGAGCGAAGGCCGCCGCGCCGTCCCGTAGGCACCCTCGTCGGGCGTCTCCCTGGCGATCCGCGCACGACAGGTACGTATCCCGGGCCCGGACCACGACGAGCTCCACGCGCCCGTTCGTTCGCACCACGATCCGCATGTACCCTGGCGCCCTCCCCGCCCACATCAGACCCGGCATCTCCGTCACCGAGCTGGTCTTGCTGGCCGCACCGCTCACCAGGCTCCATCGCGGCTCGTGCGCTCCCTCCCCCTGGAACACCTGCAAGGAGTGGTCGTGGCCGGCGGCGTAGACCAGCGGCTCACCCGCCCGGGTGAAGACGCCCTCCAGCCCCTCCAGGAGGGCTTCGTAGGGCGGGGCGTTCAGGTCCTGGACCACGGAGCCGGAGCGGGCCAGGAGGCCCAGCGGGTCCAGGAGTCCGCGCTCGGCGTGGGGGCCGCCGGAGCGGAAGGGGTGATGGGCCGCCACGACGACGGGACGGTCCCCGGCTCCGTCCAGCGCCCGGCCCAGGCCGTCCAGGAGCCGCTGGCGCTCGCCCTGGTCCTGGGACTGGAGCCACCACTGGGTGTCCAGGAGGACGAGGCGGGGGCCGCCTGCGCCCATCTCCACCACCGTCGGCGCCTCGGCCTGTGATCCGGGGACCAGCGCCACCGACGGTCCGGCGGCGGCCACCCGCTCGAGGAAGGCCTCCTGGTTGGCCAGGCGTGCCCGGCCCTCCGGCCCGCCCTGGCTCCCCCAGTCGTGGTTGCCCGGGAGGAAGAAGGCGGGTGTGGCGTCGGTGGCGGCCTCCGGCCCCGAAACCGGGAAGACCTGAGCCATGAGGCGCGCCGAGTCCCGCGGGACCTCGGGGTGCCCGGCGTCGTGGAGGCCGACGGGGTAGACGTTGTCGCCCAGGTAGACCAGCGCCACCGAGCTGTCGCCGGGGAGGGCGGCGCTCCACCGCTCCACCTCCGCCCGGAGGTGATGCACCAGGGGCGTCCACTCCACCCGGGCCTCGCCGGCGTCGCCCACCAGGAAGAGGACCGCCGCGGCGTCGGCGGGCCCGGCCTCCTCCACCTCCAGCGACGGGCCAGGACGGAAGGGGGTGGGGCCGCAGCCGGTGGACAGGACCACTGCCACGGCCAGGGCCAGCATGGTCCACACCCCGGGGAGCCGGCGCTCGCAGGTGGCCGTCATCGGGGCAGGGCCCCCAGGGACAGCCGGATGCCGAGGGCCACCTCGGGACCAGGCGTTTCCTCGTCCCAGGTGAGGGCCCCCAGCACCGATCCCATCAGGACGCCGCCGGCGGCCCCTGCCAGCACCCCGGTCCAGGTACCCTCCGCGTCGCCGTCCAGAAGCGTCCGCCCCACCACGGCGCCGGCCGCCCCGCCCAGGACGAGGCCCGCGCTGCCCCAGCCTACCGTGCGCCAGAGGCGGTCCGGGTTCCGGTGGCCCATGGTGCCGCCGGCCACCGCGCCCAGTGCCGTCGGGAGGGCCTCCCAGCTCAGCCCGCGTTCCTCCGCGTCCACGGCCAGATCGCGCAGCACGCTGATGGCGTAGCTGGCCGGGTCCACCTGCGAAGCCACCGGCAACGGATCCTTGTTGACGGCCATGACGGCCGTGATCATGGCCAGGGCCGTCTCCAGCACCCAGAGCACGTTCTCCTGCTGCGGGCCCTGGTGGATCTGGTCGAGCATCGCATCGCCCAGGTCCTTGACCCGGTCCAAATCCAGGCCGTATCGCTCCACGGCCGCCTCGGTGGTCTCGAAGC
>CAKZOQ010000157.1 GCA_937136445.1 uncultured Gemmatimonadota bacterium | reverse complement strand
AGCACGTTGATGAGGTCGTTGTCCTCGATCTCCGCGAAGATGGACGGCTGCACGCCCTCCCGGTGGAACCAATCCTCCAACGATCGCCGAAGCGTGTAGCCTTCGGTGGGCAGAACGAAGGGCACCCCCTCCAGGCTACCCGGAAACCCCTCCCGAAGTCGGTGGGCCAGGAGGGGCGGCCCCAGGATGTCCACCGGACTCGACCCGAGGGGATGGTTGAAGGCACGCACGTTCACGTGGGGCGGGATGGGCATGTCCGCCAGGACCACGTCCAGGGAGCCCGTGGAGAGGTCCCCCAGGAGGAGGTCCGTACTCTTCTCCCGGACCACGACCCGGGTCGGGTCGTCCTGCTGGAAGACCGGCTCCAGCAGGTGGAAGGCCACCAGGTTCGGAATGGATGCCGAGAGCCCCACCCCCAGTCGCATGGGCCGCCCGTCCAGACCACGGCGCGCCGTCTCCTCCAGCTCCCGGCCGAGCTGGAAGATCTCGTCGGCGTACCCCAGGACCATCCGGCCCTCCGGCGTCAGCTCCATGGAGCGCCCCTTCCGGTCGAACAACTCGTGACCCAGGGCCTCCTCGAGCTTCCGGATCTGGGTACTCACCGCCGGCTGGCTCACGTGGAGTGCCTCCGCGGCCCCCGTGACGCTGCCCTCCTTGGCAGCGTGCCAGAAGTAGCGGAGGTGGTGGTAGTTGAGCGCCTCCATGGTCGTCCTCCCCGAGATCCCGTTCAGATAAGTTCTATTTATGCTGGGATTACCTAAGATACATTTGATTTCACTCCGAGGGCGAGAGATGTTCCGACATCGTTCCCATCCGGAGAATTCCGTGAGCCCACCCCCCATCCTCTGCGTGACCCGTCGCGTTCCGGGTCCCGATGCTGCCTTCCGCCAGGCGCTCCGCCTGGCCGAGCGGCGGGGGGCCTCCCTCACCCTTCTCCACGTCCACCGGACGGCCGAAGCGGCGCCGGGTCCCGTGCTCCCCACGGGGCTGCCGGAGATGCTGGCCCAGGCCCGCCGCCTGGTGGGCGGCGTGGAGCTTCTGGTGGTGGGGCGGGAGGGGGACTGGCGCCGGGAGGTCGAGGCGCTGGACTGGGGTCGGTGGGGTCTGGCTCTGAAGGTCCCCGAGCCCGAGCCTCGCCTCCGTCGGTTCGTCGGCCGGACCCTGGACCAGCGGCTGGCCCGAGCACCGGGGATCCCCGTCTGGTTCGTCCCGCCCTCGCTGGGGGCGGAGGTCCGCGTGGTCCTGGCCGCGGTGGACGTGGCCCATCGCGACCACGCCATCCTGGATCGGAAGGTGCTGGAGGCGGGGTTCGCGCTGAGCAACTCCGCTCAGGCGCGGTACTTCGTGGTGCACGTCTGGTCCCCCACCCTGCGGGGTACCGCGTCGGGACGGACCCGGGGCTGGCTCCGCTCCCTGGAGCGGGACCGGCGGAAGCGCCTGGCGCGGCTGGTCCGGGAACGAGCGGGCCGAACGCCCCAGCCGCTTCTGGTCCGGGGCGTACCCGCCGCCGCCCTACGTCGGACCGCCCACCGGATCGGGGCGGACCTCCTGGTGCTGGGGACCCAGCGACGGGACGGGTGGGACGGCCTCCTCGCCGGCAACCTGGCCGAGCGCTTCCTCGGGCTGGACGGACTCGCCGTCTTCCTGCTCAAGCCGGGAAGCGAGATCCCGGTCTTCCCCGGCCCGGAGCTCGTCGCGTGAGCGAACAGGAGCGCCTACGCAAGGAACTGGGGCTCTTCGACGTCTACGCCATCAGCACCGGGGCCATGTTCAGCTCCGGCTTCTTCCTCCTTCCAGGGCTGGCCGCGGCGCAGACGGGGCCTTCGGTAGCGCTGGCCTACCTGGTGGCGGGGGTCTTCATCCTGCCGGCCATGTTCGCCGTCGCCGAGCTCTCCACCGCCATGCCCCGCGCCGGAGGTGCCTACTACTTCCTGGATCGGGCAATGGGCCCGCTGGTGGGGACGGTAGGCGGGCTCGGCACCTGGCTGGCCCTGGTGCTCAAGAGCGCCTTCGCCCTGGTGGGGATGGGGGCCTACCTGGCCATTTATGTGGACATCCCCATCGAGCCGCTGGCCATCGGCCTCACCGTGGTCTTCATGACGGTGAACATCGTGGGCGCCAAGGAGTCCAGCGGACTGCAGCGGGTTCTGGTGACGGTCCTCCTCGGCATCCTCCTCTTCTTCCTCGTCCAGGGGGTGGTCGAGGTCCTCTCCATGGGCTTCGGGCAGGTCACGGCAGAGCGCTTCACGCCCTTCTTCGCCTTCGGCTTCACCGGCTTCATGGCGACGGTGGGGTTCGTCTTCGTCTCCTACGCCGGGCTGACCAAGGTGGCCAGCGTCGCCGAGGAGGTCCGCGACCCGGACCGCAACATCCCGCTGGGGATGATCCTCTCCCTGATCACCGCCGCCACGGTCTACGCCGTGGGGGTCTACATCCTGGTGGCCGTCCTCCCTCCGGATGAGCTTCGGTCGGACCTCACGCCGGTGGCCACGGCCGCCGCGGCCTTCTTCGACTGGCTCCCGGGCGGGCTGGGCGTGGTCCTCATCGTGGTGGCGGCCATCGCGGCCTTCGCCTCCACCGGGAATGCCGGCATCCTCTCGGCCTCCCGCTACCCGCTGGCCATGGCCCGGGACAACCTCGTCTCCCCGCGCTTCGCCGAGCTGGGCCGGTTTCGCACCCCCACCGCCGCCATCATCGCCACGGCGATCCTCATGTCGGCGGCCATCCTCCTGCTGGACGTGGAGGGCATCGCCAAGCTCGCCAGCGCGTTCCAGCTCCTCCTCTTCAGCCTGCTGAGCCTGGCGGTCATCATCATGCGCGAGTCGGAGATCGAGGGCTACGACCCCGGCTTCCGGTCCCCGCTCTACCCCTGGTTGCACATCTTCGGCGTGCTTGCGCCCTTCTGGCTCATCGCCGAGATGGGCGAGATGGCGGTCCTCTTCACCCTGGGACTCATCGGGCTGACCATCGGCTGGTATTTCCACTACGCCGAGCCCCGGGTGGAGCGGGCCGGGGCCATCTTCCACGCCTTCCACCGGCTGGGCCGGATGCGGCACCGGGGCCTGGAGGGGGAGCTGCGCGACATCCTGCAGGAGCGGGGCGTGCGGGAGGAGGATCCCTTCCAGGAGGTGGTGGCTCGCAGCGACGTCCTCGAGTTCGAGAAGGCGCCCACCCTGGAGGAGCTGGTCGCCGAGGTGTCGGAGCATCTGGTCCAGGGGCTGGAGCTGGACCCGGACGAGGTGGCCGAGCGGCTCTGTCGGGAGATGCGTTCCGGCTTCGTCCCCACCGGCCGTGGGACCGCCATCCCCCACATCCGCGTGCCGGGATCGGGTCGCGCCCGTCTGGTCCTGGTCCGGTGTCGCGTGGGCATCGACGACCCCCGCCCCGGCGACCTCCCCATGGATCCCGCGGGACTGCAGGCCCTCTTCTTCCTGGCGAGCCCGGAGGAAGGGCCCGGTCGGCACCTCCGCTTCCTGGGCACCCTCGCCACCCAGGTGGAAGATCCGGACTTCCTGGAGCGGTGGCTCGGCGCCGGAGAAGCCTCCGAGCTCAAGTCCATCCTTCTCCGGGACGAGCGGATCCTCACGGTCGCCGTCGGCGCCACGCCCCAGACCCACGCCTGGGTGGGGCATACCCTCCAGGAGATCCACCTTCCGCCCAACGCCCTGGTGGCTCTGGTCCGCCGCGGCTCCGAGGACATCATCCCCCACGGGTCCACCCGGCTGCAGGAGGGCGACGAACTCACCCTCCTGGGCGACGCCGCTCAGCTGCGGGAAGCTGCGCAGGGGCTCGCAGGCAACGCTCCCGGACCTCTTCCCGTCTGAGTCGAGCCCTCTTCCACCCGGCGACGGGACGTGGGTACCTTCCGATCTGAGTTCGACGCGGCCCCGGACGCGGGGCTGCAGGGACGACCAACCGGAGGACGGTCAGGCGTGGGTGGGTTGCGACGCATGAGGGAGCGGGGACGATGGCTCGGCGCCGTGGCGGCGCTGGTCGTCCTGCCGTCGCTGGCCCCCGACACCTTCGGGCTCTCCTGTCCGCACCATGGTGGGGACCACG
>CAKZOQ010000156.1 GCA_937136445.1 uncultured Gemmatimonadota bacterium | reverse complement strand
GTCCGCCCAGGATCCCGCCGACCGGTTCGGCGTCTGGAGGATGCAGTCCGACGCTCCGCCCCCGTCGAGCAACATCATGACCTACGAGCCCTACGAGGACGACGGCATGCAGATCACGGTGGCGTCGACGAACGCTCGGGGGGAGAGCAACGAGTGGGGGTACGTTACCCGGTTCGACGGTGAGTTCCGCGAGGTGAGCGGACAGACCGGCGCCGACACCTCCGTCGAGTTCGTGGATGAGCAGACGACCCGGATCACCAACCGGCGAGACGGGCGGGTGCCCCAGGTCATCATCAACACCCTCTCCGAGGACGGGAACACCATCCACAACGAGTACGTGCGTTTCGACGCGAACGGGAAGATCACCGGGGTGGGACATGCGGTCTACGAGCGAGTGAGGTAGCCGAAGCCTGGCTGGGGGTGGCCCCAACCCGCCGCCCTGCCACCGCATCCGGTCAGGGCGGTCCGATGGGAGCCGGCGCCGGTGGTCCGGGTCCCGGGCCGCCGGGCGTTGTGCTCCCCCCGAAGTCGAAGATCTCGGCAATGAGGATCCCGACCACGACGAGTGCGCTCCCCACCACGGCCGCGGTCCGACCTTTGTGCAGCTTCGAGATGGCGACCTGCTGGATGTCCGCTCGAGCGAACGACAGGGTCTGACGCAGATCTCCGGATGCCCCCGCCACGCTGGCCGGTGCCCTGGAGGCGCTCAGCGGGACGCTCAGCCGCGCCGTCAGCGTGAGGGAGTCCGGCGTCACGTTCACGAGTCGGCCGGTGACCTCCCGCGTGTCGTTCGGCGTGATCTCCCGAAGACGGTCCAGGCCGTCGGGGGTGAGGAGCACGCGAAGGTTCTCGCCCGCTGCCAGGGAGGTCGGGTCCACCGGCTCCGGCAGGTAGCAGCCCGACGACGCGACTGCGATGAGCGCCAGCGCCTTCATCGATCGGAGCGTCGGGACCGTCCGTTGCATCCTGATGGGTGCCTCCCGGGCCATGGCGAACGTGTCGAAGCATCGACGGCAGCGTCACGTTACGGGCCCGGAGGGATGGCGGCAACGGCCACCGTTGGCTGCGGATTTCCCTTGCGCCGACAGAACCCCGGGGTTAATACCGACCCCGACACGCAGGTTCGGTCGTTTGTTGACATCGGCAAGGGGGCGGTATGCGTCCAGGGTTACCGAGTGCTGCACGTGCAGCGTGGATTCCAGCGACAATCGTCGCCTTGCTGGTAGCAACCAGCGGGCCCCTTTCGGCCCAGGCGACGGGCTCCATTTCGGGCCAGATCACCGACGCGTCCTCGGGTCGACCTCTGGCCAACGCCCAGGTCTTCGTTCAGTCGCTGAACGTGGGGAGCCTCACCCGGGCGAACGGACGGTTCCTCATCGTGTCGGTCCCCGTCGGGACCCACACCCTCGCCGTGTCCTCCATCGGGTTCGGCGGAGCCACCGAGACCGTCACCGTCACCGCCGGCGAGACCGCCGAGGTGAACTTCCAGCTCGAATCCGTGGCCCTCGACCTCGACGAGATCGTGGTGACGGGGACGGGAGCTCCCACCCAGCGCAGGCGGCTGGGCCAGACGGTCACTTCGGTGACCAGCGACGCCCTGGAGATCGCGCCCATCACCGGCGTCGCCGACGCACTCGTGGGACGGCTGCCGGGCGCTCGCGGGCTCATGTCCGGGGGGCAGACCGGAGCGGGCAGCTCCATCGTGCTGCGAGGAACGTCCAGCGTGAGCCAGCGGCAGGGGCCGCTCATCTACGTGGACGGCGTTCGCATCGAGAACAGCCCGGAGTCCGCCGAATCCGTCACCACCGATCGCCTGGCCGACATCAACCCGCAGGACATCGATCGGGTGGAGGTCATCAAGGGCGCGGCGGCGGCGACCCTCTTCGGGACGGAGGCCTCGAGCGGGGTCATCCAGATCTTCACCAAGCGGGGACAGGTCGGCGCGCCGGTCTACAGCTTCTCCACCGACCTGCAGCACCTGGCCTTCCCGCGGGAGTTCGACGACAACTGCGCCTACGACCCCGACGCCAGCGCGATCCTCTGTGAGAACCCCTACGGCGAGTACGAGGAGTTCGGGTACCACCAGAACTACTCGCTCTCGGTCCGGGGCGGTTCGGAGGGGACGCGCTACTACCTGTCGGGTCGCATCATGGAGGAGGTGAACCCCTCCCCGAACAACGAACTGTCCCTGCAGTCGGCCCGGGCCTCCTTCGACTTCACCCACACCGAGCGCCTGTCGAGCGACATCGGCGTGAGCGTCGTGCGACGCAACCTGCAGACCGCCACACCGGGTTGGGGCGACGTCTTCGGCAACCTCATGCTCGGCAACCCACTCCAGGCCTCGGAGGGGAACCCCAACGGCACCTTCACCCCGACCGTCGCGTCCCTCATCACCGAGAACTACCAGGAGTCCATCAACACGCTGGTGAGCGGTCAGCTCCGCTATCAGTGGGCGGATGGCCTCTCCTCCACGCTGCAGGTGGGGTACAACCTGGTCGATACGCGCCAGACCGGCTTCTTCCCCCAGGGCGTCGTGCCGGAGCAGGTCACCGGCACCCGGGACGTGCTCAACCGGCGACGTTCCACCACGACCATCGACTTCAGCACCCACTGGGAGAACCAGCTCACCGACCGCTTGATCGGCACCCTGACCTTCGGGGGCCAGAGCTTTGCCGAAGCGAGCAGCTACGAGGAGACCATCGTCCGTGAGTTCGGCTCCCCCACGCTGAAGACGCTGAGCGGGGGCGCCGAGGTCACGACGGTCACCGAGGAGTTCGAGGAGGTCATCAACGCCGGCGTCTTCGTACAGGGCCAGGTGGGGCTGGACGATCTCCTCTTCTTCACCGCCGGCGCACGCTTCGACGGCAACTCCGCCTTCGGAGACGACTTCGGCCTCCAGGCCTACCCCAAGGCGGGGCTCTCCTGGGTCGTCTCGGACCACGACTTCTGGAACGTCGGCTTCATGGACGAGTTCCGTCTCCGGGCCGCCGTCGGATCGTCGGGCCTCCAGCCCGGCGCGTTCGACGCGCAGAGGACCTGGGACCCGAACAGCAGCGTCATCGGGGGCTACATCGAGCCGGAGAACCTGGGCAATCCGGAGCTCAAGCCCGAGCGGTCCACGGAGATCGAGGTGGGGCTGGAGGGCGGCATGTTCGATGGCCGCTTCGGCGTCGAGCTGGTCTACTTCAATCAGACCACCCGCGACGCGCTCCTCCCGGTGCCACCTTCCCCGGGGAGCGGCTTCACCGAGCCCCAGCTGCGGAACCTGGGCACCCTGAAGAGCTGGGGTCTGGAGCTCATCACCCAGACGCAGCTCATCCAGGGCTCCAACTTCGGCTGGAATCTCACGGTGAGCCCGACCTACCTCGACCAGTGGGTCGAGGATCTCGGCGGGCTCCAGGACTTCCGGCTGGGGAGCCGCCGACGGTTCCACTCGCTCTATGAGGGGCTGTGGCCGGGGATCTGGATCGCACCCATCGTGGATCCCGACGAGCCCTACCTGCTGTCCGGGCCCATCGAGTCGCTCACGAGCCGGAGGGACATTGCGCCCAACATCCTCCAGGCCGCCGACGGCACCGACTCTCTCGCCATCATCGGGAGGCCGCAGCCGAACTGGACCATCGACATCGGCAGCGTGATGAACTTCGGCAACTTCTCCTTCCGGAACGTCTTCGAGGGCGCCGGTGGCTTCATCGTGTCCAACGAGACGGACCACCTCCGCAACGCTCTGGGCAACAGCCCGCTGGTGGCGCAGCTCGAGTTCGCGCTCAACGATCCGAACACGAGCATCGAAGAGAAGAGGGCGTTGGTCGACGAGTACGGCCGGAAGCACAACGGCGTCATCAGCAACACCATCTACGACGGAGACTACCTCCGGTGGTCCGAGGCGAACCTGGCCGTCCGGCTGCCCGAAACCTGGACGGCGCCCCTCGGGTCGTCCCAGATGACGCTCAGCCTGGGCGTCCGAAACGTCTTCGTCTTCACCGACTACTTCAGCGACTTCAAAAAGGGTTGGGTGGATCCCGGCACCCGAGGCATCGAGGCGGGCCAGGGGGAGAACGTGTTCACGCAGAACGTCGACTATCTGAAGACGCCGCCTCCCAGGCGGTTCGTCTTTTCCCTGAGGGCCACCTTCTGATGCCGGAGACGAGCATGCGACATCACGAACGGATCGACAGCGACGGGCGGGCGGGACGGGTCGGGAAGGGGACGGTGCTCGGCCTCGTCCTGGGCCTCGCCCTCATGGTCGCGGGGTGCGGCGACATCTTCGAAGTGGAGAACCCCGGGAGTCTTCTGGATGAAGACCTGGAATCCCCGGGCCTTCTCGAGTCGCTGGGACGCACCGCCGAAGGCAACATCACAGGTCCGTATTCCGACCTGAACGTGCGGGCCGGACTCCTCAACGGAGAGATCTTCCATCCCAGCACGCAGCTCGAGAACGTGGATGCCATGCGCGGGAACCGGCTCGCCTCGAACTCCTCCGTGGAGCTTCACTGGCGGGACCTGGCGCAGGCCCGCTGGCTCGCCGACGAGATGGTGGACCGGATCTCCGAGCTCGTCGAAAACCCCGGTTCGGACCGTCGCGTCGCGGAGGCCCACTTCTTCGGGGGGCTGGCGCGCATCACGCTGGCCGACCACTACAACGTGATCGTCTACGGCCCGGAAGACGGGCTTCGAGGCCCCATCGACGTCCTCCAGGACGCCATCGAACGGTTCGAGTCCGCGGCGTCCATCGCCGGGGCGGCCGGTGAGGCGAACCTGCGGGCAGGATCCCTCGGGCAGATCGCCCGGGCCTACCGGTCCCTCTACTTCGAGGAGCTCCACCTTCGCGGGAACGAGAACCCGGGTCTGTTCCAGCAGGCCGAGGCCGCGGCACGCGAGGCGCTCGCCGCCGATCCCGACTATCGGATCGCCCTCCGATACGGTGCCCCCGGTCCCTCCAACGACATGGCCCTCCTCGGAGGGCCCTTCGGAGGAGTGAACCGGATGGACGAGAGCTACCTCTTCGTGGAGGATCCGGTTACAGGGGAGTGGGACCCGAGACTGCCCCATGAAGAAGAGGTACGGACGGAGCCGCTGGGGAACACCTCGTTCAACCTGAAGTTCGCCGCTCGCGAAGCCGAGCTCCCCGTGAGCCGAGCCGCGGAAGCCATGCTCATCATCGCCGAGGCGCGCCTTCTCGCCGGCGACCTGGAGGAGGCGGTGGACTGGATCAATCAGGTCCGCGCGGCGGCCCGGGTGCGGACCTCCTCCGGAGACTGGGCTCCGGCCGACCGGGGCTGGCCGCCTGAGCGTCCCCTCTCGGACCTGTCGGACTTCTCCAGCTCCGACGCCGACCAGATCTACGACCAGTTGAAGCACGAGCGGCAGGCCGAGTTCTGGTTGGAGATGCGCCGCTGGCAGGACATGCGGTACTACGAGATCACACCGTATCGCTGGTTCGATCAGAACCAGGCTGCGGGCGTGCACCTGAGGTGGCCTCCGGCCCCCGAGGAGATCTCGAACAACCCCAACCTTACGCCCGACATCGCTCGCCGGGTCTACGTGAACTGACCCGGGAGCTGGGCGGCGCCGGTCAGCCGGCGCCGTCCACCCGTCGGGTGACGACGAAGCGGGTACCGTCCGGAAGGACGTCGTACTCGGGGTTGTAGGAGGTCATCATGTTGTCGGCACCCATGCCGGCCTGGGCCCCGGTGAAGAGGCTCTGGGGCGGTTCCGGCGTGAATCCTCCCTCGTCCGTGAAGCCGACGGCCATGAGGGTGTTGCCCTCCCAGTAGAAGAGCTCGTCGTCGCTCCACTTGGGCCAGGTACCTCCGTTCTGGGAGACCCTCCAACGGGCGTCGGAGGCCGGGAAGGTGGTCACCCACACCTCCATCTGTCCCGTCTCGTCGGACTGATAGGCCACGAACCGACCGTCGCGAGAGAGGCGAGCGAGCGCCTGGATGCCCGGATCATCGACGAGCACCCCCGTTTCGCCGGTGGCGGCGTCCACGTACCACAGGTCCCGCGCCTCGGTCTCGGGGTCGTTGGTGTGGAAGACGAGGGTCGAACCGTCGGGGGTCCAGGACGGATACCACTTGTGCATGCCCTCACTGACGACCAGCGGCTCGTCCCCGCCCGACCCCTCCGCGTCGCGGACGTAGAGGTTGGAGACCCCACCCGGGCTCTGGAGCGAATACGCGATGCGCGACCCGTCGGGGGACCAGATCATGTGCCGCTCGAAGCCTTCGTTGCTCGTCAGGCGCCGAGCCGAATCCCCTTCGAGGATGTAGAGGTGGTCGGTGTCCCCCTCGGAGGCGCGGCCACGAACCGCCACCGCGTCGCCCGCCGGGGAGATCGACGGGTCCAGGATGGAGTTCATGGCAGGACCCATCGTCCCCTGGGTCGTTCCCGTGCGATCGACCCATGCGAGCTGATGATTGGCCACGGCGGCGGCGGCGGCATCGGCCGTATCGGCGGGTGGCTGGTCCGAGGTCTGGTCGGGGCCGGCACAGGCGGCCAGAAGCGCGCCGGCGAGGATGGAGATGACGGCCGAGGCTTTCATGGCTTCCCCTTGAGTCTCTGGGATGGGCACCCGTGGGTGGGTCGAGGCCCCAGAGTGCGTCCCTCGATCCCGCGCCGCAAGCCGGCTTCCCTGGCCGTGTACCGGGGGTCGGGACCCCGAAGGAAGGTTTGCCTTCGGGTGCAGATGGCGCGTACCTTCTCCCGGTCGAAGGTCGGCTTGGAGGCCGCATGTTGAGAATCGCCCTGGTGATGATTGCGCTTGGCGCCCTCGTGGGTGCAGGTGTGGAGGCTGTGGATGGTCGTCCGCGAGCCCCACTCCCGGGCGACGTGCAGCCTGGATTCCTGGCGAGTCATCCGCCCGATCCCAGCATGGCCGAGCTCGACGAGGCCATCGAGTCCTACTGCGTCCGCTGCCACAGCGACCGCCGTCTGCGGGGAAATCTGTCCCTCGAGGACTTCCAGGTCGCCCGGGCCGACGAGCAAGCGGAGGTGGCCGAGCGGGTCATCAACAAGCTCCGGGCGGCGATGATGCCCCCCCCGGGGGAGGATCGTCCCGGAGGGGACACCCTCGTCGCCCTCGTCGAGGAGATCGAGCGGGTGGTGGACCGCGCCGCGGAGCTGCAGCCCAACCCGGGCGGACGCCGCTTCCAGCGCCTGAACCGCGCGGAGTACGAGCGGGCGATCCAGGATCTCCTGGGGCTCGAGGTGGACGCCAGCGACTGGCTCCCCCAGGACATGCTGCTCGCCAACTTCGACAACATGGCGGTGACGCAGACGCTCTCGTCCACCCTCCTCGAGGCGTACCTCAACGCCGCCAACGAGGTGAGTCGCCTCGCCCTCGGGCACGCAGGCGCCTCGAGGACCTCCAAGACCTACCGCGTGCCGGTGTACGAGTCCCAGCATGCCTGGGACCGGGTCGAGGGAGCTCCCTACGGCACCCGGGGCGGGCTGGTGGTGGACCACCACGTGCCGGCCAGCGGCGAATACGTGTTCGACCTGTCCCTGTGGGCGGGCGACGTGGCCCGGTTCGAGGATCTGGACATTTCGGTCGATGGCGAGCGGGTCGCGCTGGTGCCCCTCGAGGTCCTCCACGAGGATGCGGACCTGGGCCCCAACTGGACGATGCGCACCGAGCCGGTCTTCATCGAATCCGGACAGCGGAAGATCGCCGCCACCTTCATCCGCACGGTGGGGGGCCCCTACGACGACGTCCTCGAACCTCATGACTGGTCGTTGGCGGGGACGCGGGCCCCGGTGGGCTATGGTGTGACGCTGCTGCCCCACCTCCGGGACCTGACCATCATCGGACCGACGAACCCCACCGGCCTCGCCGAGACCGAGGCACGCCGCAGGGTGTTCGTCTGCCGGCCCCTGTCCACCGAGGAGGCGCGTCCTTGCGCGGAACGCATCATCGGGGGTCTGGCGGAGCGGGCCTACCGGCGTCCTCTGGAGGAGCGCGACATGGAGGGTCTCATGGAGCTCTACGAGTCGGGCGCCGCGACGGGTGGATTCGAGGCCGGCGTGCGGACGGCGCTGGAGGCCATTTTGGCCAGCCCCCACTTCATCTTCCGGCTGGAAGCGCAGCCCGAGGGCGTAGGGGAGGGTGAGTCCTACGAGCTGGACGACATGGCGCTGGCCTCGCGCCTCTCCTTCTTCCTCTGGGGCGCTCCTCCCGACGACGAGCTCGTCCAGCTCGCCCGGAGCGGGGAGCTGACGCCCCGCTGGGACGAGCAGGTACGCAGGATGCTGGAGGATCCCCGTTCGGAGGCGCTGGCCACCCGCTTCGCGAGCCAGTGGCTGCGGTTGCCGGATCTGGACCGGGTCCGACCCGATGCCTTCTGGTACCCCTACTTTTCGGAGCAGCTCGCCACCGACCTGCGACGGGAGACCGAGCTCTTCTTCGGGTACCTGGTCCGCGAGGACCGGAGCCTGCTCGATCTCTACCAGGCGGACTACACCTTCCTGAACCACCGTCTGGCCCAGCACTACGGCATTGCCGCGACCCTGGGCGAGGATTTCGAGCGCGTCCCCTACCCGGAAGGCTCGGCGAGACGGGGCATCTTCGGCCATGGCAGCGTCCTCATGCTCACCTCCATGGGGAACCGGACGTCTCCCGTGCTTCGTGGGAAGTGGGTCATGGAGGTCCTGCTGAATACGCCGCCGCCCCCGCCTCCGCCCAACGTGCCGGAGCTGGACGAGGTCGAGGAGACCGAGGGCTCACGGGTGCTCACCACCCGTGAGCGACTCGAGCAGCACCGGGCCAACCCGAGCTGCAACTCCTGTCATCGCTTCATCGATCCCATCGGCGTGGCCATGGAGAACTTCGGCGTGACCGGACGGTGGCGTATGCGGGAGCAGGGCGTACCCGTCGATCCCCTCGGGGAGCTCTACGACGGGACGGTGGTGTCCTCCGCGGCCGAGGTCTCCGAGGCTCTGATGAAGCGACCCACGCCGCTGGTGCGGTCCTTCACCATGAACCTCATGGCGTACGCCCTCGGGCGGCGGATCGAGTACTACGACCAGCCGACCATCCGGGCCATCGCCGCGGAGGCTGAGAAGGACGGGTACACCATGTCCACGTTCATCCTGGGCGTGGTCAACAGCGATGCCTTCCGCCGTCAGGTCGCCGTGGGCGCGTCCGACGACGACGGGATGTCGCACTAGGCTTTTTTCTACGGTCGAGGAGAGATCGACATGTTCATGATCGGCAAGAGCATCCACCGCCGCGATTTCCTGCGGGGGGCCGGAGCATCCCTGGCCCTCCCCTTCCTCGACGCGATGGTGCCCGCGGGCCTTCGGGGCGGCACGACGACCCGCATCGACGATCCGACCCGGCTCGTCGCCGTGGAGGAGGTCCACGGCGTGGCGGGGTGCAACGAGTGGGGGCATGAGCAGCAGCTCTTCGCCCCTCACACCACCGGCTCGGGCTTCGAAATCCACCCCGACAGCTGTCTCGCCCCGCTCGCGGAATGGCGGGACACCATGACCATCGTCAGCAACACCGACGTCCGCATGGCCGAGGCGTTCAGCGCCGAGGAGATCGGCGGCGACCACTTCCGCTCGACGGTGGCGTTCCTGACGCAGTCGCACCCGAAGCAGACCCAGGGCTCGGACATCTTCGCCGGGACGTCGCTGGATCAGCTCCACGCGCATCGGTTCGGCGGGGACACGGCGTTGCCGTCGCTGCAGCTCTCCATCGAGAACCTGAATCAGTCCGGCGGCTGCTGGTACAACTACCACTGTGCCTACACCGATTCGGTGAGCTGGGCGTCTCCCACCGACCCTCTTCCCACCATCCAGGATCCCCGGGTCGCCTTCGACCTCCTCTTCGGGGCGGGGGGCACGGACGAGGAGCGGGCCGTCCGGCGTCGGACCAACGCCAGCATCCTGGACTGGGTGCGGGAAGAGGTCGCCGCGTTGAAGCGGGAGCTCGGCGCCCGGGACCGCATCGAGATGGAGCGCTACCTGGACAACGTCCGCGAGGTCGAACGCCGCATCCAGAAGGTGGAGGCGTTCAACACCAGCGGCGAGGCACGGGAGATTCCGGAGGCCCCGGCAGGCGTTCCGGACTCCTTCCGGGAGCACATGGAGATCATGTTCGACCTGCAGGTGATGGCGCTCCAGACGGACATGACCAAGGTCATCACCTTCAAGACCGGCCGGGACGCCTCCAACCGGATCTTCCCCGAGAGCGGATCGGACCGGGCCTTCCACCCGGCGTCGCACCATGGCGGCAAGGAGGAGGCGATCCTGGAATTCAACAAGATCAGCCGTTATCGCCTCGGCCTCATGTCCTACTTCCTCGAGAAGCTGGACGCCACCATGGAGGGGGATCGTTCGCTCCTCGACAAGACGGCGATCATCTGGGGCTCGCCCATGGGCGACGCCAACCTCCACAACCACCGCCGCTGCCCCCTGCTGCTCTTCGGGGGGGCCAACGGAGCGCTGCCAGGCAACCTCCACCTCAAGGCCCCGGACGGCACGCCCATGGCGAACGCCTTCCTCTCCCTGCTGCAGGGCATCGGTCACACGGACATGAAGCAGTTCGGCGACAGCACGGGCGAGTTCGCCCTCCGCTACGACACACCGTCCGTGACCGAGGCCGCCGGGAGGGGCGGGCTGTGAGGAGCTGGGCCGGCCTGATCGGGGTCGTCCTGGTGCTTGGGGCGGCCACCCCGGCTTCTTCGCCGGCGGGCTCGTCGGCTGTGGACATCCTCGGGGCCGAGCGGACGGCGCTCGCCGCCGACGTGGCCGAAGCGGCCCGCCAGGGTGACCTGCAGCGCCTTCGGAGCCTCCTGGCCGAGGGCCGCGACGTCAACGCAGCGCTGGGGGACGGCATGACGGCGCTGCACTGGGCGGCGGAACGGGGCGACGCCGAGATGGCGGAGCTGCTGCTTCGGGCCGGCGCCCAGCTCCAGTCCGGCACGCGCATCGGAGCCTTCACTCCGCTGCACGTGGCGGCGCGCGCCGGAAGCACCCACGTGGTCGACCTGCTTCTCGATGCGGATGCCGATCCGGGAGCCCGCAGCACCACGACGGGCGTCACCCCGCTGCACCTCGCGGCAGAAGCCGGAGACGCGGACATGATCCGCAGCCTGGTGGAGCACGGCGCCGACGTCGATGCGCCGGACGGTGGATGGGGACAGTCGCCGCTCTTCTACGCCGCGAACCTCGACCGTGTCGAGGCCATCCGCACGCTGACCGAGCTGGGCGCGGACGTGTCCATGACCTCCCGGGTTCGGGACGTGACCCATCGGGCGGCGGTCGACGAGGCGGCGCGCGATCGGTTGAACGAAGTGTTGGAGGGGTTCCAGCCGCCCTCCGAGGAGACGACCTGGCGCCCGAGCCCCACCCAGGTCCGATCGGCGGTAGAGGCCGCGCGTGCGGTCCAGCTCCGGGACGTGGTCCCTGAGCCGGAAGAGGCCGAAGAAGGAGAAGAAACCGAGGACGAGCGGGAGCCCCGTCGTCATCCCGTGGGGGGATGGGGTGGGCTGACCGCCCTCCTGCATGCGGCGAGAAACGGGCACGAGGCAGCGGTGGATGCGCTCCTCGCAGCCGGGGCCGACATCAATCAGGTGAGCGACGGCGACGGCACCAGCGCCCTTCTCATCACGACCATGAACGGCCACTGGGATCTGGCCCTCGACCTGCTCGAGCGGGGGGCGGATCCCCGACTCGCCAGTCATGCCGGAGCCACGCCCCTCTACGCCGTGATCAACCTGCAGTGGGCACCCAAGACGCGGTACCCCCAACCCCGCGCCCACGAGTTCCAGGAGACGACCTATCTGGACGTCATGGAGGCGTTCCTGGAGGCCGGTGCGGATCCGGACGTGCGTCTGGAGCAGAACCTGTGGTACAACTGGGGTGGCCGGGACGCCGACGGCGCGACGCCCTTCTGGCGCGCAGCCTACGGGACCGACCTCGAGGCGATGCGCCTCCTGGTGGCCTACGGAGCGGATCCGACGATTCCCACCCGTGCGCCCGAACCTCGCCGGTCCAACGACGACGAGGACGAGGAGCCGGAAGCCGACCCGAGTGGGCTTCCGCTCGTCCCGCCCGGAGGTCCGGGGACGCACCCCATCCAGGCTGCTTCGGGCGTCGGGTACGGCGAGAACTATTCGGAGGGCAACATCCATCGGCATGCGCCCGATGGCTGGCTCTCGTCGGTGCGGTACCTGGTGGAGGAACTGGGTGCTGACGTGAACGCCCGGGACCACAACGGCTACACCGCCTTGCACCACGCCGCCGCCCGGGGCGATGTCCCCCTCATCCGGTACCTGGTGCACCAGGGAGCCGACGTGATGGCGGTGAGCCGCCGTGGGCAGACCACCGCCGACATGGCCAATTCTCCGGGCCAGCGGCTTCCGGTGCACCCCGAGGCGATGGCGCTCCTGGAGTCCCTCGGCTCCGTGAACAACCAGAACTGCGCCGTGTGCTGAAGCCGGAGAAATAGAACGGAGGGCGGCGCAGGCGCCGCCCTCCGTCATTCTCCCTACGTGTCCCGCCCTACCCCTCGTCGGGTAGCTTCAGCGCCACCAGGGATCCCGGCAGCTCGCCCGAGCCCACGGGAAGCACGATGTACTGGTCCCCCTCGTGCAGGAAGGACATGGGCGCGGTGTTCACCGGCGCAGGGATCTCCACCTGACCCACCGGCTCTGCGGTGCGCTTGTCGATGGCGTAGAGGAGCGGTCGCCCGCCCCGCCCCTCGGCGTACATGAAGAGGGAGCCGGTCACCAGGGAGGTGGCGTGACCCATGTTGCCCGTGTTGCCGACGTCCACGTCCCGGAGCGCCGGGTGGTTTCGGATCCGGTCCGGTGTGGACCCGTTGGGAATCGTCCAGAGGTGCTCGCCCGTGTTCATGTCGATGGCGGTGATGCCGGCGTAGGGCGGCTTGTAGATGGGGAGCCCCTGGATGCCGGGCACGGAGCCCGGGCCAACGGAGATCCAATCGACGTCGGAGTCGGGATCGACGTCCGTACCGGGCTGGAGGCGCGGAGCGCTGCAGCCCCGGGTGTGGGCCGTGTAGAGGATGCCCGATTCCGGGTCGGCGACCGTGCCTCCGGGGATGTTGGTGCCGCCGTTGGCGCCGGGGCAGTGGATGGCCGCCTGGATGCCGTCCTGACCCGACACCATGGGCGGGTTGAAGAGCGGTCCCATCCGGTAGTTGCTCACGATCTCCAGCGCACGCTCCCGCAGCTCGGGCGTGTAGTCGATGAGGTCGTCCTCGGTCAGCCCCTGCATCTCGTAGGGCAGGGGCCGGGTGGGGAAGGGCTGCGTGGGCGAGGTCCATTCGCCGGGAACGTCGGTCTGCGGCACCGGGCGTTCCTCGATGGGCCAGATGGGCTCACCCGTCTCGCGATCCAGCACGTACACGAAGCTCTGCTTGGTGGTCTGTGCGAGGATCTTCCGGGGCTCGCCGTCGATGGTGACGTCCAGCAGGTTCGGCTGGGCCGGCATGTCGTAGTTCCAGATGTCGTGGTGGACCGTCTGGAAGTGCCACCGACGCTCCCCGGTCTCTGCGTCCAGCGCGAGGAGGGTCGTGCTGAAGAGGTTGGATCCCGGGTGGAACCCGCCGAAGTAGTCGATGGTGGGCGGATCCGTACCGACGTAGACCAGGCCGAGCTCGGGGTCGACGGACATGGGCGCCCAGGCCGACACGTTGCCCGTGTAGCTCCAGGCGTCGGACTCCCAGGTGTCGTGGCCGAACTCGCCAGGCCGCGGGATCACGTTGAAGGTCCACTTGTGTGCCCCGGACCGGATGTCGAAGCCCATGATGTTGCCGGGGACGTTGTGCCTGCGGGTCTGGTAGTAGCCCTGCTCGTGGGAATTCCCGACGACGAGGGTCCCGTTGACGATCACCGGCGGCGTCGAGTTTGTGATGTAGCCCACGTCCGGAGAAAGCCCATCCTCGCGGTCGTGCTCCCAGTCGCCCAGATAGTCCAGCAGATCGACCATGCCGTCCTCTCCGAAGTCCTGCACGGGACGGCCGGTCTCGGCGTCGAGGGCCCAGAGGAAGAACGCCGGGGTCACCAGGTAGACCCGGCCGCGGCCGTCCACCTCTTCGTAGGCGACTCCCTTGCCGTAGTTCTTCCGCATGGAGTCTTCCCAGCGCTTGGTCGGTGGCTCGCGGAAGATCCAGAGCGTCTCGCCGGTGGCGGGATCGATGGCCGCGGCGGTCCGCCGGGTGCCGGCCACCGTGAAGAGCCTCCCATCCGCATAGATCGGGGTGGAACGAAGGATCGGGTCCGGCCGCTCCGGGCTGAAGTTGTCACCCCGCCAGATCCAGGCGACCTCGAGGTCCTCAAAGTTGCTCGCGTCGATCTGGTCCAGGGGGGTGTAGCGTGTCGCATGGTCGTCCGCACCCCACTGACGCCATTCGCCCACCGGTGTACCGCGCTCGACCGCCTGAGCCTCCAGGGAGTCGGGGCTCGAGAGCCCGGTGAGAAGCATGGTGAACGCCACGCCAACTCCGACGAGGCCGCGCCTCGAATCGATCTGGTAGACCATCGTCCAGGTGTACTCCTGCCAGGGGAACCAGGTCGGGAAAACGCCGGCGTTCGGCGCTCACCGGCCAACGTAGGCGGGGGGGGATACGTAAGCAACCCGCTGAGAAACACCCGACCTGAGCCCGCGGTGGGGGTCGTTCTGCACCGCTCGGACGCGCCGTCGGTACCTGGCGGCACTCGTTCCGAGACGCGCCGATGAATCCCCACCGCCCTCCCCGTGCGTAGGGCCCCACAGAACCCTCTCCCCACCAAGGAGCGACGATGAATCTCCCGGCGAAGCGCTACTCCGAAGCGCAGCTCGAGCGAGCCAAGAGCACGCAGCGGATCATCGGGTGGATCCAGGGCTCCGGGGCCGTGCTCGCCGGAGCGGTCCTATGGAAGTTCCTGGGCTGGATCCCCGTGGCGTTGGTCGTGCTGGCCGTGGGCTGGATCATGGTCAAGCTCCTCTCCGGCGACGAACAGGAGGAGAGGGTGGAGGACACGGTAGGCGCCCGGGACTGACCCTACCCGCCGCCCCGGTTGGCCAGGGCTTGGAGCTCGGCCGGAGATCGCCGGGCGCGGAGCACCCGCGGGCCGTCGCCCTCGTCCACGACGAGCTCCTCGATCCCGGAGGCCTGTTCCGGCAACCCGGCGACCTCCGCGCCGTCCATGAGGTGCAGGACCTCCAGGGTGTCGCCCTCCGGGAGCCGGTGGAGGATGCTCAGGACGGTGCCGTCCGGGCTGCCGGGCCGTCGGGTGACCTCCAGGATGGGGAGTCCCGGCACTCCCAGCTCGCCGCGGGCCGCCGACGTGAACCCGGCGCCTGCCGTCCTCCGCGAGGCTTCGGGTGCGGCTCGGAGCCGGGTCAACTCGGCCGGGCGATCCCCGAGACCGGCGGCGGCATCCGGTGCCACATCCGTCGCTGCACCCTGCCGGGCCTGGGGCACGGCCTCGGGTGGGGCGGCGTCGGCGAGCACGTCGGCGTCGGCCAGATTCTCGACGACCTCCTCCCCGGCGCCACCGCCTTCCGAGGCATCCCCGGGTTCCGAGTCCCCGGGCTCCGACTCGCCGGCGGCAGGGGGCGCTTGGGGTCGGGCCGCCCGCATGTCCGACGCCGACTGCGTCGCCTCCTGCACCCGGCCAGATGTGCCCACCGCGGGGCCCGCTGGGGTGGCCGGGGTGGCCATCTCCCGGGCCATCCACCCCACCCCCAGCGCCACCACCACCGAAGCCGCCCAGGCCAGCCGCTGCAGGGAGCCGGCAGCTCCACGCCCCTTGCGACTCACCGGCCGTCCGCTGCCGTCGTCCCCACCTGGCTCGCCCGGCGCCGCACTGCGTCGGCGGGCCGCCTCGGCCTCCATTTCCGCCAGCGCCGGGAGTTCGGCCGGGAGCTCCGGTGCGGTGGCGAGCACCGCGTCGGCCTCCCCCACGATCCGACGCGCCTCCTCCAGCCGGCTTCGGCAGGGCTCGCACTCCTGGAGGTGCATGCGGAGTGCCACGGCCTCCTCGTCGGAGAGTTCGCCGTCGAGGTAGGCGTGCAGCCGTCCTTCATCCGCGTGCGACATCGTCCGCCTCCCCGTCCTGGGCCCCGTAGGCCTCCGCCAGCCGTGTCCGGGCCCGGGCCAGCGTGGTGCCCACCGACCCCACGCTCAGCTCGAGCTGCTCGGCGATCTCCGCGTAGCTCATTCCGGCCTCCTTCAGCAGGAGGGCGTCCCGGTCCCGCTCGGTCAGCGCCTCCAGCGCGGCCCGCACCCGCTCAGCGGCCTCCCTCCGGTCCAGCTCCTCCGCCGGATCGGCGGCGTGGGCCTCTCCCCGGGCGTCTCCCGCCAGGAGGGTGAGGTGCTTCTTGCGCCGAAGGGCGGTCCGGGCCTCGTCGCGGGCGAGGTTCGCCGCCACCTGGAAGAGCCAGCTCCGTGGCGATTCGGGTCGATGGGTCAGGGCACGCACGAACGCCTCCTGGGCCAGGTCCCGGGCCCGGTCCG
>CAKZOQ010000155.1 GCA_937136445.1 uncultured Gemmatimonadota bacterium | reverse complement strand
CCAGGCCCCGAGGGGAGCTTCGAGAACCAGGAGATCGCCCGGCGAGTCATCGACAACGACCAGTGGAGCTACACGGTGGGGGCGAGCTGGCGCCGTCGGGTCGGCGGAGGGATCATCACCACCTCGGTGGGCCGTTCGCTGAGCGACTACGCCTTCTCCGACGCCGGCGACGACGGAGAGGGGGTGCTTCGGAACCAGAGCCGCGAAGAGGAGCTCCGCCTGGCCTCGGTGGCCGAGCTCCCGCTGGGGTCTTCGTTGCGTCTCGAGGTAGGCGGCGAAGCCACACGCTCCCAGTTGGGCGCGACGGTCTTCCAGAGGGCCGTCCCCGGCGGAAGCCTCCCGGACGACCTGGCCTTCGCGGAGGAACTGTCGCTATGGAAGCTCGGCGGGTGGGCCCAGATGGTGACCGAGCCGTCGGCCACCACCACCCTCACCCTCGGGCTGCGCCTCGACGAGGTCACCGCGCTGGACGACGGGCTGGCCCTGTCGCCTCGCGTCTCCGGCCGCTGGGAGGTCGGCGCCGACGTATCCCTCCAGGCGGCGGTCGGCGTCTTCCACCAGGCACCGCGGCTCCTCTCCCTGGCGGTGCGGGAGGAGGGGCGGAGGGTGAACCTGGGGCTGGAGCAGGAGCGGGCCCGTCAGGTGAGCGGAGGGGTGGCCTGGCTGGTGAACCGCGGTCTGCGGATCAGCGCCGAGGCCTTCTGGAAGGAGTACGACCAGGTGCCGCTCCTCCGGGACGACCCCCGGGTCGCCCTCTCCAACCTCGGAGGAGACTACGGCTTCATCGGCGCCGAGCCCCTCGTGGACGACGGCACCGGACGAGCGCGGGGGGTGGAGGTCTTCGCGCAGCAGAAGCTCCTGGACCAGGTCTACTTCCTGGGGGCCTACACCCTGTCCTGGAGCGAATTCGCCGGCCTGGACGGCGAGCTGCGCCCCTCGTCCTGGGATCGGCGTCACGCCCTGGACCTGACGGCGGGGTGGCGTCCCGACCAGCGCTGGGAGCTGGGGACCAAGCTCCGGGTCCTCTCGGGGGTGGCGGCGACGCCCTTCGACCAGGAGGCGTCGGCCGAGGCGTATGCCATCACCGGCCGGGGTGTCCCCGACTGGGACCGCATCGGAGCGCTTCGCACGCCCGCCTACGCCCGCCTCGACCTGAGGGCGGAACGCCGCTTCGACTTCGACGGGTGGAACGCGGTGGTCTACCTGGACCTGCAGAACCTGTTGGGTCGGGAGAACGCGGCTGGGTACGCCTACACCGAAGATCCCGAGATCCCAGGAGGGCTGCGACCCCTGGACGGCGCGGGCCTCCTCCCCACCTTCGGCTTCAGCGTGGAGTTCTAGGCCCTCCCACCCCGGACCGCTCGTCCACCTCTCGCGTACCCTTCCCCCGCACGTCGACCATCCACCCGCAGCGGAGGAAGCTGGAAGGCATGGAGCTGGGCATCGAAGGACGCGTCGCCATCGTCACCGGAGGCAGCAAGGGCATCGGATACGGGATCGCCCGTTCGCTGGTGGAGGAGGGATGCCGGGTGGTGATCTGCGCCCGGTCCGAGGACGAGCTGGAGCAGGCCTCCACCACCCTGGCCGCCCGCTGCGCCCCGGGGGGCCAGATCCACGCCGTGGCCGCCGACCTCACCCGGGAGGAGGACCGGAATCGCCTGGTCGCGGAGACGTTGGAGCACTTCGACGCGGTGGACATCCTGGTGAACAACGCCGGGACCATCGGTCGGGGCGGGACGGTGCACGACACCACCCTGGAGATGTGGCGAGAGGTCTTCGAGCTGAACCTGTTCGCGGTGGTGGACCTCACCCGTCGGGTCCTCCCCGCCATGCGGGAGCGAGGCTGGGGGCGGATCGTGAACATCTCCTCGGAGAACGGTCAGCAACCCTACCCCGACATGATCCACTACAGCGCCACGAAGGGCGCGCTGGACAACTTCACCAAGGGGCTCTCGAAGGCCTACGCCGACGACGGCATCCGGGTGAACACGGTGAGCCCGGCCTTCATCATGACGCCGCTGGTGGAGGGCATGATGACGGAGATGGCCGAAGAGGCCGGCACCACCGTGGATACCGTGGTGGACGACTTCCTGGAGGAGGCTCGGCCCCACATCGAGGTGGACCGGCCGGGGCGGATCGACGAGGTAGGACCGGTGGTGGCCTTTCTCTGCTCCGAGCGGGCCAGCTTCGTGAACGGCGCCAACTACCGGGTGGACGGCGGGTCGGTGGCGTCGGTCTAGCTCATCCCAGCTCCGGCTCGTCCCCAGCCACCGCCTCGGGGTCCACCGCGAGGGGCTCGGGACGCACCAGGGCGGACCAACCCTCGGGGTGCGCCGCCACGATCCGTCGGGTAGCCTCGCACCGCGACCGCAGATCCGCCACGTCCACCCCCAGGTACCGGTCCGGATAGTCCTCCAGCCGGTTGAGCGCCTTGCCCAACTGGGCCCGCACCCCGTGGGCGTTCTCCCGCTCCCAGTGGACCCACGCGCTGGCGTACAGGATGAGTCCCTGGTAGAAGTCACTCCCCGTCTCGCGCCAGGCGTCCTCCAGCGCCTCGTGGCTCTCCCAGAACTCGGCGTCGTGGTAGAGGTCGAGGAAGCGGCGGAGGGGGTCGGGGAGGGGGGTCATGGTCGACCGGGACGGAGTCGGGAGGGCCGGCACGGCCGGCGTCGAGGCTGGGCCATGATGACCTCCCGGCCCTCCGGCGCGCCACCGGACCCCTCGCTCGCTAGGGCGTCGCCGGGCTCAGCGTCTCGGTGCGGTGCCCGAAGAGAGCGTTGCCGATCTGTGGGTGGGAGAACATCTCCGGCGGCGGATGCCCGGCTCCGTGGAAGAGGACCAGGCGCCAGTTGAAGTCCCAGCCCCGTTCGTGGGCCAGGTCCACCGCCGAGTTGAACCACCGCAGGTTCCGGGAGTAGCGATGCACCCCCTGATCGTAGGCGTCGCCCCGGGGGAGCTGACCGTCCTCCACGTCGTGGGTGCCGATGGCGATGGTGAGGGGGAGGGCCAGGTAGCGCCGGATCCGGTCCTCGTCGGACCACTCCTCCGGCAATCCCCCGAAGCCCAGACCGTAGTCCAGCTCGGTGGTGGGGAACATGGAGGACCCGGGGCTCATGGCCACCAGCCGCTCCGCGTCGAAGTCCATGAAGGCCGACATCCGCTCCAGGAACTGGGCCCCGGCGGAGTAGCCCAGCATCACGTAGGGCAGCTCGGCGTCGCCCTCCCGGGTCCGGATGTGCTCGATGAGCTCGGGCACGTAGGCGAAGG
>CAKZOQ010000154.1 GCA_937136445.1 uncultured Gemmatimonadota bacterium | reverse complement strand
TCGGCGCCGTGGAGGCGCAGACGCTCAAGATCGGCTACATCAACTCCCAGGAGATTCTGTCCGAAGCCCCTGGTGCCGCCGAGGCACAACGGGCCTTCGAGACGGACCTCCAGGAGTACGAGGCCGAGGCTCAGCAGCTCCAGGAGGAGATCACGAACATGCAGCAGCAGCTGGAGCAGCAGCGGCTGACCCTGTCCCCGGAGGCGCGACAGAACCGGGAGCAGGCCATCGCCCAGCGGGCGCAGGAGGCCCAGATGCGGATGCAGGAGCTGGACCGTCTGGCGGCGCAGCGGAGACAGGAGCTCGTCCAGCCGGTGATGGACGACATCTCCGAAGTCATCGAGATCATCCGCGAGGAGGGCGCCTACTCCTTCGTCTTCGACGTCGCAGCAGGCGCCATCGTGGCGGCCGACCCTTCCTTCGACCTCACCGACGAGGTGATCCGTCGTCTCCAGGCCCGCACGGCTGAGAACGACACGACCGGGGGCGACCGGTAGCTCGCGGGCTTCGGGGCCGGGTCATCGGAAGCCCGCGGATGCCATCATGGATCCGTGGGCTTTCGTGTAGCCGGGGACGATGGTGAGTCCAGGCCGATCTGCTTCCCCCGTCGGGGGGCTCTCGCTGGGTGAGGTGGCCCGCCTCGTCGAGGGACACCTCCACGGCGACGCGGGCCAGGAGATCCGGGGGGTCGCTCCGGTGGCGGACGCAGGGCCCGAGGAGCTGGGCTTCCTGGCGGCGCGGGCCTACCTGGACCACCTGGAGGGCGCCGACGCCGGCGCCTTCCTGGTGACCGAAGAGCTGGCCGAGCATGTTGCCGACCGGCCGCATGTGGCGGTGGACGATGCCCACCGGGCCCTCCAGCGCCTCCTCACCCACCTCTACCCGGTCGCGGAGCCCGAACCCGGGATCCATCCCACGGCCATCGTCGGCGACGGAGTGGAGATGGGAGACCGGGTGAGCGTCGGGCCGTATGTGGTGGTCGGGAAGGGGAGCCGGATCGGCGCCGGGAGCTGGATCGGCCCCCACGCCGTCCTGGGCGAAGGGGTGCAGGTCGGGGAGGACGCACGCATCCACCCCCAGGTCGTACTCTACGACGGGACGCAGGTGGGCGACCGCGTGATCCTCCACGCCGGAGCCCGCCTCGGCGTCGACGGCTTCGGGTGGGCGGTGGTGGACGGCCTCCCACGGAAGATGCCCCATGTCGGTCGCTGCGTGGTGGGCGACGACGTCGAGATCGGCGCCAATTCCACCCTGGATCGGGGCTCCATCGGCGAGACGCGTGTCGGGGACCACGCCAAGCTGGACAACCTGGTCCACCTGGCCCACAACGTGCACCTGGGCGGGGGGTCCCTCCTCGCCGCGCTGGTGGGCATCGCCGGCTCCACCCGGCTGGGCCGAGGCGTCCTCATGGGCGGCCAGTCCGGCATCATCAACCATCTGGAGATCGGGGACGGCGTGCAGATCGCCGCTGCCTCGAAGGTCCTGCGGGATGTACCGGCCGGGGAGACGATCTCCGGCCATCCGGCCCGGCCCAACCGGGAGTACCTCCGGAAACAGGCCCACCTCTCCCGCCTTCCCAAGTTGGTGGCCCGGGTGGCGGAGCTGGAGCGCCGGTTGGAGGCACTGGAAGGAGACGATTAGGTGAAGGAACGGTGAATGATTAGCTTACCCTCGGCCCGAGTCCCCATCCCAGCCCTCGCCGGGATCCGAAGCCCCCTCGAGTGGACCGCCCGATGAGCTCCGATCCCCAGCATACCGTCCGGTCCAGCATGACGCTGGAGGGCGTCGGGGTCCACTCCGGCGAGTCGGCCACCCTCACCTTCCATCCGGGAGAACCGGACAGCGGGATCGTCTTCCGACGGGCCGACCTGGACGACGCCCCCGAAGTCCCCGCCGACCTCGATCGGGTGGTCGCCACCGACCTGGGGACGACCCTGGGCGACGGTGGTGAGGTGAAGGTCCACACGGTGGAGCACCTCCTCGCGGCCCTCTCCAGCCAACGCATCGACAACGTGGTGGTGGAGCTCACGGGACCCGAGATCCCCATCCGGGACGGCTCCTTCCGCGACTACGTGTCGGCCATCGACGACGCCGGGGTGGAGGAGCAGGAGGCCGAGGCCGCCTACCTGGAGCTACGGGAGCCGGTCTCCATCTCCGGCGTCCAGCGAGGATCCTACGTGGCGGCACCGGACGCCGGCTTCCGCATCTCGGGGACCATCGACTTCGATCACCCCGCCATCGGACGGCAGTACGCCTCCTTCGCGGTGGAACCCGACACCTTCCGGGACGAGCTCGCCCCCGCACGGACCTTCGGGTTCGTCACCCAGTGGGACGACCTTCGCGAGCGGGGCCTGGCGCTGGGCGCCAACCTGGAGAACACCGTGGTCCTGGACGAAGGCGAGGTCCTCACCTCCGACCTCCGCTTCCGGGACGAGTTCGTCCGACACAAGATCGGCGACGTGGTCGGCGACATGGCGCTCCTGGGCCGACGTCTCCGGGCCCACATCGTCGCCGAACGGCCGAGCCACGCCGGGAACGTGGAGCTGGCCCGGACGATCCGGGAACAGGCTCGACGGAGCAGCAGGGAGCCCATCGTGGACGTGGCGCAGATCATGCAGTATCTGCCGCACCGATACCCGATGCTCCTGGTGGACCGGATCATCGACTTCAAGGAAGGCAAGCGGATCGTCGGCATCAAGAACGTCACGATCAACGAACCCTTCTTCCAGGGTCACTACCCGGGGCACCCGATCATGCCCGGCGTCCTCATCATCGAGGCCATGGCCCAGGTGGGCGGACTCCTCCTCATGGACGCCGTGGACGACCCGGAGTCGAAGGTCGTCTACTTCATGTCGGCGGACAACGTGAAATGGCGCCGGCCGGTGACGCCGGGCGACACCCTGGTGTTCGAGATGGAGATGCTCCAGTTCCGGCGGCACGTCTGCAAGATGCGGGGCATGGGCTACGTGGACGGCAACCTGGTCGCGGAGGCGGACCTCATGGCAAGGATCGTGGACAAATGAGCGAGACCACCGTCGGTGCCTGGACTCAGGAGGGGATTCATCCCTCAGCGGAGGTCCATGAGGACGCGGAGATCGGCGAGGACGTCTGTATCGGGCCCTGGGCCATCGTCGGCCCCGGGGTCCGCATCGGGAATGGTACCCAGCTCGGCCCGCGGGTCCTGGTGGAGCGGGACACCGCGGTGGGGGAGGACTGCCGCATCCACAACGGCGCCGTCCTGGGCACCGACCCCCAGGATCTCAAGTATCAGGGGGAGACCACCACGCTCCGGGTGGGCGACCGGACCGTCATCCGGGAATTCGCCACCCTCAACCGGGGCACCGCCGCCTCCGGCCGGACGGTGGTGGGCTCCGACTGCCTCCTCATGGCCTATACCCACGTCGCCCACGACTGCGAGCTGGGCAACCACGTCGTACTCTCCAACGCCGTGAACATGGCGGGCCACGTCTGCATCGAGGACTGGGCCATCGTCGGGGGGCTCACCCCCATCCACCAGTTCGTTCGAATCGGCGCCCACGCCTTCGTCGGCGGGGGCTCCCGCATCGCCCAGGACGTGCCACCCTACTGCCGGGTCGCCGGGAATCCCCCGAAACTCTACGGGCTCAACTCCGTGGGTCTGGACCGTCGGGGCTTCGGCGAGGAGACCCGCGCCGCCCTCAAGACGGTCTACCGGACCCTCTTCAACGGGAAGGAGAACCTGGGCCGGGCGGTGGAGACCGTCGAAGCCGAAGCGCCCACCTTCCCCGAGGTGCGCCACCTCCTGGAGTTCGTCCGCGCCAGCGAGCGCGGCATCACGCAGTGACCTGGTGAACGACCAGGTCGGGGCTCGCCCCACCCGCCCAGAGGCTCCTCTGGCCATGGGTGTCGTGGGCGTCGGCTCCCTCGGGCAGCACCACGCCCGCATCCTCTCCGAGCTCGAGGGCGTCCGCATGGTGGGGATCCACGACTCGGATCCCGCGCGGGCCCGCACCATCGGAGATCGGCTCGACGTGCCGGTCCACACCACCCTCGACCACCTCCTCGCCGAGGCGGACGCGGTGGTGGTGGCCGTCCCAACGACCCACCACGAAACGGTGGCGAAGGCCGCCATCGACGGGGGCTGCGGCGTCCTGGTGGAGAAGCCTCTGGCTCCGGACGTCGCCGCCGCCGATCGCATCCTCGCCGCCGCCCGGGAGGCCGGGGTGGTGGTCCAGACGGGCCACTCGGAGCGCTTCAATCCCGCGCTGGTGGCGGCGGAGCCATGGCTGGACCAGCCCCTCTTCGTGGAATCCCATCGGATGGCCCCCTTCACCCCCCGGAGCACCGATGTGGCGGTGGTGCTGGACCTCATGATCCACGACGTGGATCTGGTCATGGCGCTCGTCGGTCGACCCCTCCGGGAGTACGCCGCCTCCGGGATCCCCGTCCTCACACCCAACCTGGACATCGCCAACGCCCGTCTCTCCTTCGAGAACGGCGCCGTGGCGAACCTCACCGCGTCCCGGGTCTCCCTGGAGCGGATGCGCAAGATCCGCATCTTCCAGCG
>CAKZOQ010000153.1 GCA_937136445.1 uncultured Gemmatimonadota bacterium | reverse complement strand
CCTACGATCTTGGTGGTGAAGAAGGGCTCGAAGACCTTGGGCAGGAGGTCCTCGTCGATGCCGGGTCCCGTGTCCCACACCTCCAGGCGGATGGCCGGTGCGCCGTCGTCGATCTCCGCTGGACGGGTGCGGACATGGATGGTGCCGGAGCCGTCCAGGGCGTCCTGGGCGTTCATCGCGAGGTTCACCAGGACCTGCTGGAGCTGGGAGCGGTCGGCCCTCACGGGAGGCAGCTCCGGCGCCAGGTCCAGGTGCAGGGCGATGTCCGCCCGGAGGAGTCGTCCGTAGGTGTCTTCGAACTCGTGGACGGACTCGTTCAGATCCACCGGCTCCATCCGTAGTGTCTGCCGACGCCCGAAGGCCAGGAGCTGGCTCACCAGGCCGCGGGCCCGGTCGGTGGAGCGAAGCACCTGGTCGAGCCATTCCCGCTGCTCGGTATCCTCCTCCGTCTCGTCCCGGGCCATCCGGGCATAGCCCAGGACCGGCGTAAGCATGTTGTTGAGGTCGTGGGCGACGCCGGCGGCGAGTCGGCCCACACTCTCGAGCTTGGAGGTCTGCAAGAGCCGGTCCTCCAGCTCCCTGCGGTCGGTGACGTCCTGCGCCACCTGGAGGAAGTACGGCGTCTCGGCGCGGTCCTCGAAGTGGGAGACGAGGACGTCCAGCCAGCGACCCGGCGCATCCTCGGGGCGGAGCTCGACACGGATGGCCTCGGAGCCCTGGATACGCACCTGCTGCAGCGCTGCTCGCTCCTCCGGCCGGTGGTCTGGGTGGGTGAGGTCGACGAGCCGGACCCCCGCCAGCGACTCCCGCGAACGGCCCAGGAGCTCGGCATATCGCTCGTTGATCAGGACCACGTGGCCCTCCACGTCCAGCAGCGCCAGCCCGGCTGCGGACTGCTCGAAGGTGGCGCGAAAACGGTCCTCCGAACGCTCCATGGCCTCCCGGCTGAGCTCTCTGGCCTGCACCACGGCCGCCACCATGGCCCGCAGGTTGCGTCCGGCGTCGGAGAGCTCGGTGATCTCCGCCTCCACGAGTCCGGCGAAGGCGAGGTCGGGTGGCGTCCGTCCGGCCACGACCTCCTCCGCCACCGACGCGACGGCCTGGAGCGGCGCCGCCACCTGCCGCGCGATGAGCCAGGCCGTGACGATGACCAGGACCTCCGCGAGCAGCAGAAGCAGACCGATGCGGATGGCCACAGGCCGCATGGCGCGATACAGCTCCGTCGAGGTGTTCTCGTGGAGGACCTGGAGATCGAAGAGGGGCACCTCCCCGGTCGAGGCCCTGCGTACGTTGATCTCCAGGCTGTCCAGGCGGCTCTGGGGAGCCGGAGGCTGGAAGTCGAAGGCCGCCGCTTCCGCCGGGGCCTGATCCAGAATCGCCGAGAGGTCCATGCCGGGCGGACGCTCCTCCAGGCCGGACCACACGACCCGGTCCTCTTCGTCCAGGATGGTGGTCCAGGCCGCCTCGGCGGGTTGGGCGGCCTCCAACGCCGCGCCGAGGGCGGCGACGTCCAGGGCCCCGTAAGCCACGCCGTCGAAGCTGGACTCGGGCCCGAGGATGGGTACCGCCAGGATGAGGATGGGCTCCACGCCCTCGCTACGGATGCCCAGGCTCCCGAGGATCAGCGGGGAAACCGCCGGAGCCATGCGATCCCGAGCCTCCTGGAAGTAGTCCCGGTCGCCGACGTTGAACGGGGCGACGGAATCTCCGGCCTGGTCCAGAGCCGGGACGTTCACCCGCATGGTTCCGGCGGCGTCCAGCACCGTGACGTTGATCAACTGGGGATGCTCGGCGTGGAAGGGCTCCACCCGACCCGCCAGCTCTTCGGCCCTCGCATCCCCGCCGAGTACCGAGAGCTGGACCGCCAGACCCTGGAGGGCGAGAGCATCGGCGGAGAGGGTCTGCAGCACGACCTCCTGCGCCGACTGCCGGGCCGTCACCAACTCCGCCCCGAACTCGACGGCGGCTCGATCGAATCCGGAACGGGTGAGGATGAGGCCGCTCAGGACGGCCAGTGCCATGAAGCCCAGGGCGAACCGGCCGAAGAGCACGGGGCGCAGACGGGCGCGGGGATAGGGGTCGGGGAGGAGACGGCCCGTGACGGGGAGCGCCAGGAGGAGCTCTGCCAGGAGCGCGTTGAGGGTGCCGTTGAGGAGCTGCTTGAGCCAGAGGATCCCCACGTAGTCGTAGGGGATGCCCGCGATGCCTCCGTAGAGGATCAGGTCCAGCGGTCCGCCCAGGAAGACCCAGAAGAGCGGGGGAGCCAGGACCAGACTCCGCCAGCGCAGGGCGAAGGACGCGACGAAGGCCCACTCCACCAGGTAGAGGGCGGTGGCCCACCCGGGAGCGTCGAGGTTCGCGAAGTAGCCCAGCAGGGCCAGGGTGCCCGAGAGGAGTCCGGGTCCCGGTCCCAGGCGGACGAACGAGATCAGCACGAAGACGCCGCCGAAGAGGAACCGGGGCGTCTCCGTGGTGAGGATGTTCGGCAGCCACAGCGTGTTGACGGCCAGGCCCAGGAGGCCCAGGACGACGGCGTAGGTCCAGCGCCGACCGTGGGAAATCCGAGCCTGTGTGGTGCGAACCATGCCAGAGCCCTGACCGGAGGACATCGAGACGGTCTGGGACTACCTTAGCGCAGGTCTCGCCGGCGAAACAACGCCCGCGATGCCTCCACCGAGCCTCCCAGTCCCATCGCCCATGCACCCCGCCGCCCACCTCTTCGCCCGGCTCGACGCGGTGGAAGCGCTCCGCGAGGACCTTCTCGACGCGGTACGTCCCCTGGACGCGGACCTACTGCGGGTGCGGCCGGAGCCTACCTCCTGGTCCCTGGTGGAGATCCTCGAGCACCTGGTGCGTGCGGAGGAGACCGTCCTGGGGCCCGAGGGAACCGGTGTCGAAGGGGCGGCCAGGGCGGGACCGGGGAGCCGGATCCTGTACGGCGTGGTCTGGGCGATCCTGCGGCTGGGGATCCCGGTGCAGGTGCCCGCGGCGGAGATGCGGCCTCGCGGCGAGGTAGGGCTCGCCGATCTCACCGAGGAGTGGCGGGCGCGGCACTTGGGGCTACGGCGCTATCTGAAGGGGCTGGACCCTGGGGGGCTT
>CAKZOQ010000152.1 GCA_937136445.1 uncultured Gemmatimonadota bacterium | reverse complement strand
GGGCAAGAAGCCGGGTGCCCGGCCCAAGAAGAAGAAGGACGCCAAGAAGAAGGAGGACGCCAAGAAGAAGGAGCCGGAGCCCGCCGGAGCCTGACTCCGCGGGGCTGACCGGGAAGAGAACAGCGAGGGGGCGGGGCCGAGCGGCCCCGCCCCCTCGTCGTACGTCGAGGCCCGCTGCGGTGCTACTCGGCTGCCACCGCCGCCGCCCCCGCCACCTCCGGCTTGGGCAACTCGGAGCGGCTGCGCCCGCGCACGAGAGCCTCCAGATCGAGCTGCAGCGCCGCCAGCGCAGGGACGACCATCATCAGGATGACCGTGGCGAAGACGATCCCGAAGGCCAGGCTCGCCGCCATCGGCACCAGGAACTGGGCCTGCACGCTCTGCTCGAAGACCAGCGGAGCCACGCCGAGGAAGGTGGTCATGGAGGTGAGGATGATGGGACGGAATCGCGTCTTGGCCCCATCGACGATGGCCTCGCTGGGGTCCATGCCGTCCCGCCGTCGTTCGTTGATGAAGTCGATCATGACGAGTGCGTCGTTCACCACCACGCCCGACAGCCCGATGATCCCGAAGAGCGAGAGGAGCCCCACCGGCAGGTCCAGGAGGAGGTGCCCCAGGAGTGCCCCCACGATGCCGAAGGGGATGGTGATCATGATGATGAGGGGCTGGACGTAGCTGTTGAACGGGATGGCCAGGAGCCCGTAGATGACGATGAGCGCGAGGATGAAGCCCCGACCGATGGCTCCGAAGCTCTCGGCCTGCTGCTGCTGCTCCCCACCGAACTGGTAGGTGAGGCGGGTGTCCGCCGCCCGGAGATCGGGCAGGATGCCGGCGCGCAGATCCGAGCTCACTTCCTGCCCCGTCACCACCTGGGGGTTGGTGCGGGCGGTGACGGTGAGGACCCGCTGGCCGTCCTTCCGGTTGATGGTGGTGGGGGAGAGCCCGAAGGCCACGTCGGCCACCTGGAGGAGGGGCACCTCGCCGCCGCCGGGCGTGCGGATGCGGTAGTCCTCCACGTCGGCGATGGCATCGCGTTCCTCCTGCGGGAGCCGCGCGTAGACGCGCACGTCCTCCCGCCCGCGCTGCACGCGCAGGGCCTCGTTGCCGAAGAAGGCGCTCCGGACCTGGCCGGCCACGTCGCTCAGGGTCAGGCCAAGGGTCCGGGCGGCGGGTCGGAGCTCGAGCTGGATCTCGGTGAGCCCCCGATCCCGGTCGGTCTGGATGTCGTAGACGCCCTCGAAGCGCTCCAGCTCCGCCACCACCTCCTGCCCGAGCCGGTCCAGCTCGTCCGGGTTGGGATGGGAGAGCTCGACCTGCACCGGGGATCCACCACCGACGATGCTCGACGCGAAGGTGAGGCTGCGCGCCTCCGGGATGGGGCCCACGGCGTCCCGCCACATCCGCTCGAAGCGCTGGGCGGAGATGTCGCGCCGCTCCGCCTCCAGGAGCTGGATCTGGATGCCGGCGATGCTGGGGCGAAGGGGTCCGCCGCCTCCGCCTCCCGGACCTCCACCCGCCGGAGCCGACCCGATGGTCTCGTAGACCGCCACCAACAGCGGATCCCGCCCCTCCGGCCGCTCTTCCTCCAGCTCTTCCGCCACCTGTCGCCCCGCCCGGGTGATGCGCTCCGCCAGCGCCTGGGTCCGCCCGATGGTGCTCCCCTCCGGCAGCTCCAGGCTGGCGGTGACGATGTCGCCCTCCACCTCCGGGAAGAACTGCACCCGGAGGATGCCGGCAGGCACCATGGCGACGGAAAGGATGATGAGTGCCGTGGCGCCGGCCACCACCACGCTGGGTGAGGTGGTGGCGAAGCGGACGGCCCGATCCAGCGGTCCCTCCACGAAGGCCTTCAGCCGGGTGTCCACCGCCGACTGGACCCGGTCGAAGAAGCGGGTCACCCGGTTGGTGCCGGACTCGTGGGGAGGCGGGAGGTGGGAGAGGTGGTTGGGCAGGACGAAGAGGGCCTCCACCAGCGACAACAGGAGCACCGAGATGACGATGACCGGGATGGCCCCGAGGATCTTGCCCAGCGTCCCCGGCACGTAGAGGAGGGGGGTGAAGGCCACGACGGTGGTGAGGATGGCGAAGGTCACCGGTCCCCGGATCCGCACGGCGCCCTTCACCGCGGCCTCCTGCGGCGGCGTCCCCGACTCGCGTTCGGCGAAGATGTTCTCCCCCACCACGATGGCGTCGTCCACCACGATCCCCACCGCCAGGATGAACCCGAAGAGGGAGATGACGTTGATGGAGACGCCCAGCACCAACATGATCGCCAGGGTGCCCACGAAGGAGGCGCTGATGCCCACGGCCGTCCAGAAGGCCAGCCGGATGTCCAGGAAGAGGGTCAGCGAGAGGAGGACCAGGCCGAGACCGATGAAGGCGTTCTTCAACAGTAGGCCCAGCCGGCCTTCCAGGGCGTCGGAGGAGTTGTCCCAGATCTCCAGCGAGATGCCTTCGGGGAGACCCGGCACGACCTCCTCGTCCAGCGCGACCCGCACGGCGTCCACGATCTCCAGCACCCGTTCGTCGGAGGTCCGGAAGACCTCCACCAGCGCCGCCCGCTGACCGTTGTAGCGGGTGATGAGGTCGGCGTCCTGAAAGCCGTCTCGGACCGTGGCGATGTCCCCGAGGCGGATGTTGGTGCCGTCCGGGGCCGAGAGGATGATGATCTCCTCGAAATCGGCCTGGTCGTAGTTCTGGCCGACGGTGCGGATCCGCACCTCCTCCTCGGCGGTCTCGATGGTGCCGGCGGAGAGGTCCAGGCTCCCGCTCCGCACCACGGCGGCCACGTCGCCCAGCGTCAGACCCAGGGCGCGTAGGCGGGCCTGCGGGACTTCGATGGAAATCTCGTAGTTCCGCACCCCCGAGGTCTCCACGTAGGACACCTCCGGCAGGTTGGAGAGGGCGTCCTCCACCTGGTAGGCGACCTCCTTCACCGACCGTTCGGAGGCGTCGCCGTAGATGGCCATCCGCAGCACGCTCTGCCGGTTGGTCAGCTCCCGGACTTCCGGCCGCTCGGCCTCGTCGGGGAAGGTGACGATGCGGTCCACCTCGGCCTTGATGTCGTCCAGCGCCCGGCTCACGTCGGCGCCGAGCTGGAGCTCCGCCGAGACGTTGCCGACGCCTTCGGAGGCCGAGGCGGTGATCTCCTTGATGCCTTCGACGGCCTCGATCTGCTCCTCGATCTTCCGGATGATGGATTCCTCCACCTCCTCCGGGGTCGCGCCGGGGTAGGCCACGGTGACCTGGATGGTGTCGAGGCTGAACTCCGGGAAGACCTCCTGGACCAGACTGTTGAGCGCCGCGAACCCCGCAGCGAACAGGGCGAAGAGGAGGAGGTTGGACGCGACGCCGCTCCGCGCCATGTAGGCGATGGCGTTCTTCACTGGGTGCCCTCCGCCGGCTGCGCACGGAGCTGAACCTTCATCCCTTCCGTGGCTACGCTGATGCCCTCCGTCACCACCGGGGCGCCGTTCGGGATCTCCCCCAGGACGTACACGTCGGATTCGGAGCGCTGCACCACTCGGACCGGGACGATGGAGAGGGCGCCGTCCTGCGCCACCCAGACCTCGTCTCCCGGCCGGAGGGCCCGGCGGGGTATGCGGGTCCAGGTGCCGTCGCGGCCCTGGAGCTCCACATCCACGAACTGTCCGACCAGGAGGGGTGGGGCCTCCTGTGGGGGCGTGGATCCGGCGGGCTCTCCGGTGCGGAAGGGCTCGGGTACCCGGATCACCACGTCCACCGTGCGGGAGCTCTCGTCCAGGGCGGTCTCCGCCCGGTGCACGTAGCCGTCCCAGGCGAACCGCTCCGTCCCGAAGAGGGCCACCACCCGTGCCGGGAGACCGGCCTCGCCATCGTCCGCGCGGAGCGCCCAGAGCCCCGGAAGAAGGGAGGCGTCCCGGTCGCTGAGGGGGACGATGACCTCCACCTCGTCGGAGGCGTAGAGGGTGGCCACCGTCTGGCCCGCCGCGCGGAAGGCGCCCTCGTCCACCGACTCGCTCCGCACCACCCCGTCGAAGGGAGCGGTGAGCTCGGTGCGGGCCAGGGCGAGCTCTGCGTCGGCGAGCTGGGCCCGGGAGCGCGCCAGGGCGGCCCGGGCGGCCTCGAGCTGCGGCTCCCGGAAGACCAGGCCCGACGCCTGGGCGGCGGAGTCCATGACGGCTCCATCCCGCGTTCGACGGTCCACGAACTGGTCGTACTCCTGCCGCGCGATCCGCGCCTCTTCCTCCGCCTGGAGGACGCCCACCTGGTCCTGAGCCACCTGGGCCCGGGCCTGCTGCACGGCATTCTGGTAGTCGTCGTCCTCGATGCGAAGGAGGACTTCGCCGTTCTGGACTCGTCCGCCACTCACCAGCGAGCGGCTCATCCACTCCACGCGCCCGCCGACCTGAGGAGCGAGCTCGATCTCGGCGCGGGGACGCACGGTCCCGCTGCCCCGGACGGTGAGCGGGCCCTCCACGGTCTCGGCGGTTGCCGTGCCCACGGTGGGGAGGGTGTTTCCGGGAGGGGCCTGGGGCGGCCCGGACCGGAGGTTCACCAGGAGGACGGCGAGGACGACCGCCGCGGCCAGGATGCCCCCGGCGACGAGGAAGCTGGTGCGACGGCTCATGGATCGGTTCCTTCGGACGGTTCGGAGAAGGTGGGGTCGGCCCAGGTGGATTCGGGCACCTGGTCGTCGGTCCAGGATCCGCCCAGCGCGCGATGGACGCCCAGGCGGGCCAGCGCCAGGTCCCGGGCGGCCTGGGCCAGGGTGGACTCCACGGTGAGGCGGGTGCGGAGGGCATCCAGGTAGTCGGGGTAGTCGGCGACCCCCGAGGCGTAGCGCTGCGCCTGGAGCTCTGCGGAGGACCGGGCCTCGTCGAGCTGGGAGTTCAGGAAGTCGTAGCGCTCCCGCTCCTGCCCGTAGGCGATCAGCGCCGACTCGACCTCCCCCACCGCCGTCAGGACGGCGCGGCCGTAGGCGGCGGAGAGCTGCGCGTAACGTGCCTCGGCGGCGTCCACGTTGGAGCGGAGGCGGCCCCCCTGGAAGAGGGGTGCGGTGAGGCCCGCGGCCAGGTTGCTGAACCACTGGGAGAGGTCGAAGAGCTCGTCGGCCTCCGAACTCTCCAGCCCCAGCGTCCCGGTGAGGCTCAACGACGGAAAAAGCTCGGCCCGGCGGGCGCCCACCCGGTAGCGGGCGGCCTCGTAGCGACGGCCGGCGGCCCGGACGTCGGGTCGCTGGATGAGGAGATCGGCGGGAATGCCCGCCTCGGGGAGGGGTGCGCCGCCGACGGTGGGCTCGGGCTGGGTGGCCAGGAGCCCCTCCATCTCGGACGTGTAGCGGCCGGCCAGGAGCGCGAGGCGGCGCACCACGTCGGCGAGTTGGGCCTCGAGCAGGGGGAGGCTCGCCTGGGCGTTCCGGAGCTCCTGCCGGATCTGGTAGAGCTCGAAGGAGGTGACCAGCCCCCGATCGTACCGGGTTTCGGTGAGCGTCACCCGCTCCTGGAGGACGTCGACGATCTCGGCGGTGAGATCCACCCGACGGCGGAGCTCGTCCCACTGGAACCAGGCGGTGACGGCCTCGGCGACGACGCCCAGCCGGGCGGCGTGCAGGTCGGACTCTGTGGCGGCCAGATCCGCCAACGCCGCGCGGCGGTCGTTTCGGGCCCGCCCCCAGAAGTCGAGCTCGTAGGCGAAGCCCAGGGAGGTGGAGAAGTTCGTGTTGGTGAAGCGGTCGGAGGTGGCACCGTCCTGGCCCGAACCCGGATCACCGCCTTCGCCGCCGTTCCCTGAGCCCGGGTCGCCGTTGCCCGTGGAGTCTCCCTGCAGGCCGCCCAGGAGGGCTCCGATCTGGGCGCCGAAGCCGGCGTTCCGGGGGTTGTTCGACCGGTTGGCGTTGGCCGAGAGCGTCACCGAGGGGAGGAGGTCCGCGGTGGCGACCCCCGCCAGGGCCCGGGATTCCTGGACGCGTGCCACGGCTTCCGCCAGATCCAGGTTTCCGACGAGGACGGTGTCGAGGTAGGCCTCGAGAGAGGGATCCTGGAAGGTCCGCCACCACTCCACGGCCTCGTAGCCCGTCCCCGGTGTCGTCCAGGTGGACTCCCCGTCCCCGGGCTCTGCCGTCGCGTTCTCCAGCCGCTCCGGGGCGAAGGCCTCCCGTACGTCCGATGCTGGCCGCACGGGCCCCGGTTCGGGCGCGAGGGAGCACCCCGAGGCGAAAAGCACGGCCAGGAGGAGACCGGCTCGGAGGTGATGGGTCGGGGACAAGGAAATACCTGGACGCGGGACGGAGACCTGTACAAGAGCTGTACAAATATACCCCGAGTCGGTGGAGGTTCCCCCGGTCCCGGTAGCGATCCGGCGGGGAAGGTCCTGCTACGGCATCACGGCCGGTAGGCGATGGCGTCGATCTCCACCCGGAGGCCCACGTCGGGCAGAGAGGCTACCTGGACGGTCGTCCGCGCGGGACGGTGGTCGCCGAACACCTCGGCGTAGACGCGGTTCATTGCCTCGAAGTCGCGGAGGTCCACCAGGAAGACGCCACAGCGGAGGACGTGGGAGAGGTCGGTGTCGGCGGCCTCGAGGATGGCTTCGATGTTCCGGAAGACCTGCCGGGTCTGGGTCTCCACGTCGGCGCCGGCGAGCTCGCCGGTGTCGGGGTCGGTGGCACCCTGGCCGGAGACGAAGACCAGGCGGTCCAGCGTGACGCCGGGGGAGTAGGGACCGATGGGAGCGGGCAGGCCGTCGGCGACGACGGACTCGTGCTGGGAATCGGACACGGGCGGTGGGGTGGCGGGAGGGAGCGATGTGCAGCCGGGCGAATCCGGCGCCAGGGATGATGGCCAGGCCGGCGCCCTCACACCACCTCGATGTGGCCGGCTGGCCCCTTCTCCACCCGGCCCACCACCACCGCCACCGGGCTCCTGGACTCCAGGGCGCCGAGGAGTTGCGGGGCCCGCTCCGCCGGAAGGGACAGAAGGAGCCCGCCGGACGTCTGCGCGTCGCACAGCAGGGTCCGCACCACCGGGGGGACGCCGTCGGACCAGGCCAGGTCCGCAGCCAGGTCCTCGGCGTTGCGTCGGGTCCCCCCCGGTACATGGCCGGCCTCCACCAGCGCCTCGACCTCCGCGAACAAGGGGACCGCGCCGGCCTCCACGGTGGCGGACACGCCCGAGGCCCGGAGGAGGGCGCGGAGGTGGCCCAGGAGCCCGAACCCCGTCACGTCGGTGGCGGCGTGGACGCCGACCTCCCGGGCGGCGTCGGCAGCCCCGGCATTCAGGGTGGCCATGACCGACACCGCTTCCTCCACCAACGCCGCCGGCGCCTGGCCGGCCTTGATGGCGGTGGCCACCACTCCGGAGCCCACCGGCTTGGTGAGAACCAGCACGTCGCCGGGCCGGGCGCCGTCATGACCCAGGATGCGCTCCGGGTGCACCTCGCCCACGGCCACCATGCCGAACTTGGGCT
>CAKZOQ010000151.1 GCA_937136445.1 uncultured Gemmatimonadota bacterium | reverse complement strand
GGTGGGGAACCGCTTCTGGGATCCGGAGCGGCAGGAGGCCTACTCCATGTACGATCGGGACCAGGTGGAGGATGGCGGGTGGTACGGGGGCGAGCCCATCTGGGTGACGGCGGAGACTCAGGGGATGGTGGCGGCGTCGTACTTCTTCGTGGGCTCCGAGGCCGACGTACAGCAGGTCCGCCCCACCTTCTGGAACCGGTACGACGGCTCCGTGCCCAACGAGGCCCGTGTGGATCAGGCCCTCGAGTGGCTGCAGCTCCCTCTGGACGAGCGGCCCCACCTGATCACCCTCTACTTCTCGACCGTGGACGACGCGGGCCACGACTACGGCCCCGATGCGCCGGAGACGGCGGCGGCGGTGGCGGAGGTAGATGCCGCGTTGGGCCGACTCCTGGACGGTCTGGAGGCGCTGCCCCACGGCGACGAGGTCTACCTCGTCCTCACCTCCGACCACGGGATGGCCTGGGCGGATCCGGACCGGGCCCATCCGTTGGACATGGCGCTCCTGCCCGGGGTGCGGTGGGCCGAAGGCGGACCCTATGCGTCCCTCTTCGTGGAAGAGGGCGGGCCGGAACGGGCCGCGCGGGTGCGGGACTCCCTGGAGGCGCTGGTGCCGGAGTCGGAGTTCTGGCTCCGGGAGGAGGTGCCGGAGCGCCTCCACTACTCGGACGATCCCCGGGTGGGAGACATCGTGGGCCTCATGGAGGTGGGGGCCACCGTGGTGCGCCCCGAAGGCGTGCCCGCCGAGGCCTATTGGACCCACGGGTGGGACAACCGAGCCATGGAGATGGGCGCCATCTTCCTGGCGCAGGGCCCGGGAATCGAGCCGGGCCAGCGCCTGGAGGCCTTCGAGTCCGTCCACATCTACCCGTGGATGGCCCGCGTCCTGGGCCTGGAGCCCCACGCGGAGACCGACGGGCGCCTGGAGGTCCTGGGGCCGCATCTGGGAACGGGTCGCTAGAACGACCTACCAGCCGCCTCCGCCCCCGCCTCCGAATCCCCCACCGCTGAATCCGCCGCCCCCGCTGAAGCCTCCTCCCGAGAAGCCGGAGCCTCCGCTGGACCGGGGTCCGGTGTGCATGGCCGCGCCGGTGGCTGCCGACATGGAGTCCAGCCTCTGGCTGAAGCCCACCGGGTGGAAGGAACCGGGGTGGAGGCCTGACCCGACGAACCAGCTCGGTGGCTCCTGCACCAGCCCCTCGAAGGCTCGGGCCCAGCGCTCCGCCACCCCGAAGGCCATGGCGTAGGGAAGGTACGCCTCGAACATCTCCGGGCCCTGGATCATCCGTCGGTATCGCTCCGACTCCACCCGATCCAGGAACTCCTCGAAGCCCAGCACCTCCTCCCGTGCCCGGGCGCCCGCCACCGTCCGGGCAGGCATGAGCAGCCCGAATCCGAGGATGGGAAGGCCGAAGAGCACCCCGGCCAGCACGCCGGTCAGGGGTGCGACGCCCGAGATCCCGGCCAGTACCACCCCTCCGCCGAGCCCCAGCACCATGGCCAGCGCTCCCCCGATGGCCCACCACTGGAGCACCTTGTCCGGGCGTCGGTCGTAGAACCCACGGTCGCGGAGCCTGTCGAAGATGGCGTCGCGCACGCCGGTGATCTTCGTATAAAAACTATGTTTCAGTTCTGATATCAGCACCGGGTCCGGGATGCCGTTCCCGCCATGGGGTGCCGAACCGAAGACGCCGGCGAGCATGCGACGCTCGTGGGTCTCGAGGTCGGTCCACTCGGCGGAGGGGCGAAGGGGGATCAGCCGATAATCCTCCGACGAGAAGAACCCCTCCTTTTCCACCTCCTCGATCCGGACCCAGCCCCGCACGGCCAGGTCCACCAGGCAGGCCGTCAGGTCCCGCATGTGGGGCTCGTTGTCCACCAGGGTGCCTGCCTCCGCCGGCCGGAGCCCCCGCGGTGGCTCGTACCGGGCCGCCACCGATCGACGGGCCGGCTCCTTCCCCCGGACCCACCAGAGGCGAGCCATCCCCGCCAGGCTCAGTAGCGGCAGGAAGAAGAGCCAGTTCGCCCGGAGGAAGAGGGTGGTCCGTTCCGCCACGCTCGGCCGGGCCACCACGCCGGGATCCCAGGCCACGGCGATGGTGAGTCCCTCCCCGTAGTCCAGCTCCTCCGTAGTCTCGAAGAAGAGCCCGTCAGCGGTCTCTTCGACCCGCGCTGCATTCTCCCGGGAGCCGTAGCCGCCCGTCCAGGCGGCGGTTCGGACGTGGCCCGCGCCCTCCGGAAGCAGGACCATGGCGGTGGCGCGCCGGATGGGCATCTCCCACCCGTCGCCCGTGACGTTCCAGTAGAGCTCGTCGTAGTCCTCCTGGAACCGCAGCCCGTTGGGTACCCGGTAGTGGAGGCTCACCGTGCGGACGGCGTCCTGGGCTCCCCGCACCCGGATGCGGAGCCGCCGATAGGGACCCTCCCACTCGTCGTCGTACTCCAGGGGCCGGCCCTCGCCGTCCAGGACCTCGACGTCGTCCAGGAAGAGCCGGTAGGAGAAGCCCTGAGGTGTGCGGTACTCCACGGGGATGTCGCGGAAGATCCCGTTCCAGCTCCCCTGGAAGCGCACCTCGATGCGTTCCCGGACGTCGAGCCAGCCGTCCTCCTCCACCTCCAGCGTCACGTCGAACCGTTCGATGAGAAGGGAGCGGCCGGAGGAGGCCTGTCCCCTGGCCTCGTCGACGACGCCCCCCGGAACGCCCAGGGCGAGGAGCCCCAGAGCGAGGACGAGGCCGAGGGCCCCGCTCCGGCACCGCCCCGCCATCAGTCGAAGGAGACCCGGGGGACCGCCCGCTGGGACTCGTCGATCTCGAAGAACTCCCGCTGGGTGAAGCCGAAGGAGCGGGCGATGACGACGGTGGGGAAGCTCTGGACCCGGGTGTTCAGGTCCCGCACCACCGCGTTGTAGTAGCGGCGGGCGTTGGAGAGGGCGTTCTCCACCTCCTGGAGCGACTCCTGGAGGTCGCGGAAGTTGGAGGCCGCCTTGAGCTGCGGGTACGCCTCGGAGAGGGCGAAGAGGTTCTTCAGGGCTCCGGCGAGCATCCCCTCGGCCTCCGCCTTGGCGGCGGGCCCCTGGGCACCCATGGCGCGGTTGCGGGCCTGGATCACCTTCTCGAGGGTCTCCTGCTCGTGCGTAGCGTAGCCCTTCACCGTCTCCACCAGGTTGGGGATCAGGTCGTACCGTCGCTTGAGCTGCACGTCGATGTCGGACCAGGCCGCCTCGGCGGATTCCCGAAGCTGGACGAGTCCGTTGTACATCACCACGAGCCAGACGGCGAGCGCGAGGACGATCAAGAGCGGCCACATGGGCGGATCTCCCT
>CAKZOQ010000150.1 GCA_937136445.1 uncultured Gemmatimonadota bacterium | reverse complement strand
CTGCCGAACCCTCCCCGCGCGTTCCTGACAAAACAGTATAACAATGTCAGAACCACCCTCCAGAGGAGCTGTTCAGATTTGGCTGTCCGAAGACCGTGTGCTTCGTGGATCCGGCGGTCGAGCACTTCATGCCACCCGCGTCTCGGTGCCCAGGAACCGGTACTGGATGGCCTCTGCCACGTCGTCGGCGCGGAGCACCTCCCGACCCTCCAGATCGGCGAGGGTCCGCGCCACCCGAAGCGCCCGGTGGTAGCCCCGCGCCGACAGTCCCAGCGCGTCCACGGCCCTCCGCAGAAGCCCCAGCGCCTCCCGGTCCGGGGCGCACCACCGCCGCATGGCCCGCACGTCCATCCGGGCATTGGCCACGACCCCGGGCGCCTCGGCGAACCGGTCGCGCTGACGCTGGCGGCACGCCTCCACCCGGGCCCGGATCCGCACGCTGGATTCCTCGGAGGCGGCGCGGGCCCCACTCAGGGTACGAAAGGGTACGGCAGGGACCTCGACGTGGAGGTCGATGCGGTCTCGGAGGGGGCCGGAGACACGATTCCGGTATCGGCCCACTCGGGTGGGGTCACACAGGCAACGATCCGTACCGTCACCGAGGAAGCCGCAGGGGCAGGGATTCATGGCACCCACGAGGAGGAACTGGGCAGGGAACCGAACCGACCCACGAGCCCGGGAGAGGTGCACGACGCCCTCCTCCATCGGCTGACGGAGCACCTCCAGAACCCTCCGGCTGAACTCGGGCATCTCGTCCAGGAAGAGGACGCCATGGTGGGCGAGACTCACCTCGCCCGGACGAAGCGGCGTCCCGCCGCCCACCAGCCCAGCGGTGCTCACCGTGTGGTGGGGCGCCCGAAAGGGCCGTCGGGACACCAGCGCGGTCCCCGCCGGCAGGACCCCGGCCACGGAGTGCACCCCGGTCACCTCCTGGGCCTCCGCCAGGCCCAATGCCGGGAGGATCCCGGGGATCCGCCGGGCCAGCATCGTCTTCCCCGACCCCGGCGGCCCCACGAGGAGGACGTTGTGGCCCCCGGCCGCGGAGATCTCCAGCGCCCGCTTGGCCACCGCCTGGCCGCGGACCTCGGCGAAGTCCGGCAACCGACCCCCGGACCCGGCCAGGACCGCCGCCGTGTCCACCCTCCGTAGGTCGAGGGGCGCGGACCCGTCCAGGTGCGCTACCACCTCGGCCAGCGACCCCGCCCCGAAGACCCGTACCCCTTGTACCACCGCCGCCTCTCCTGCGCTCTCCCGGGGCACGACCAGCGCGTCCATCCCGGACTGCACCGCCTGGAGCGCCATGGGCAGGATCCCCGGCACCGCCCGCAGGGAGCCGTCCAGGCCCAGCTCCCCGACGAAGCCGGTCCCGTCGAGCTCCACATTCCCGAGCCGGCCGGAGGCCGCCAGGA
>CAKZOQ010000149.1 GCA_937136445.1 uncultured Gemmatimonadota bacterium | reverse complement strand
CGCCGTCCTTCAACTACGAGTGGAGTCCGGAGTCCGCCCCCAACGAGCTCCAGAGCGAGGTCTTCGGCTCCCGGGTCCTTCAGCCCCGGAACGTCGTTTCGGTGACGCTGAACCAGACCTTCGAGGCCAAGCGGCCGGCTCCGGAGGAGACGGACACCGCCGGGGCGGCTCCGGTGGCGGACAGCCTTCCGGCGGACAGCGCCGCCGCGGGCCCGCCGGCCGCCGCCGCGCCTCCGGGAGTCGCGGCGATGGGAGGAACGGGCGGGCTGGGAGGGGAGGAGTTCGAGCGGGTGGAACGGGCGGAGATCGTTCAGCTCCTGGCGCTGCGAACCAGCGTGGTGCGATACGATTTCGTCGAGGCCGATTCGGCGGGGGACTTCCTCGCCGGCTTCCAGACCACCCGCCTCTCGAACCAGATCTCCTCGGACTTCCTCCGGGGCCTCTCGCTCTCGGTGGATCACGATCTCTTCGAGGAACCCGAGGGCCAGGACGGGGGAGGCGTCGAGGGATCGACCGGCCGTCGGTTCGCGCCGCACCTCGCCCAGCTCAACCTCTCCTTCGCCCTGAGCAACCGGACGGGCCTCTTCCGCTGGATCGGGGGTCTCCTCGGCTCGGAGGGCGGAGACGGGACGGAAGACCCGGAGCCCGAGGAGGAGTACGACCCCGAGCTCGACGCGGCGTTGGACCCCTTCTCCGACGGACCCACCAACGAGTCCTCCATCGTCCCGGATCGAGCCCGCCCTGCGCAGCAGCAGCGACAACGCCAGGCCCAGGGCGGCTGGAACGCCAACCTGTCCTACTCCCTGCAGCGCCCCCGGTCCGACGCCGCCCAGGTGAGCCAGATGCTCAACGGGACCCTCAGCCTCCGTCCCACCGACCAGTGGGACCTGAGCTGGCGCACCTCCTTCGACCTGGAGGAGGGCGCGTTCAACGACCACACCATTCGGCTCTCCCGGGACCTGCACCGGTGGCGGGCGAACTTCGACTTCCTCCAGACCGCCACGGGGAACTGGACCTTCCGGTTCGAGGTGTCGCTCCTGGACAACCAGGACCTGAAGTTCGACTACGAGCAGCGCAACCTGGACGCCGGACTCCGCTCCCAGCAGCGGTAGGGGCCTCCGGACACGCCCGGTCGCCCTGTCCCGCCCGGCGATTCCACCTGTCCTCTCGAGTGGACATATGGGCGGCGGGCGTATCCCTCACATGCTTGTGGTACAAGGACCTGCGGCATGGTACGACCCGTGCACCGGTCTCCGGGTGACGGCGGCGGCCAACCGGGCCGGCGCGAGACCGGGAGGGAGGGACGACATGGCGGCGACGACCCTGAGCGACAGGGGACGACGGGGGATGCGGATGGGGATCCTGGCGGTGGCGACGACGGTGCTCCTCGCCGCCTGCGCCGACGACACGGTCCTCGGCCCCGGGAATCCCGGCGGCGGCTCGGCAGCACCCCCTCTGGACGTGCAGGCGGCCTACTATGCCGGCGCCGTGACGGTGAGCTGGGAGCTCGCGTCCGGCTGGAACGGGGAGACCTTCCGGGTCTTCGGCAAGCGGCTGGCCGATGCGGATTTCACCTTCATCGCCGAGGTGACGAGCTGCGCCGCGGGCGTCTGCGCCTACCAAGATCGCAACATCGTCGCCGGCATCACCTACGAGTACTACGTGGCCTCGGTGGCGGCGAACGGGAGCGAGACGGCCAGCGACTTCTCGGTGGACGTCGCGGTGCCGGACTTCAACGCGCCCCCGTCCCCCTCGGGGATGGAGGTGGTGGCGTTGGACGGTGCCAACTACCTGCGCTGGGCCGACGGGAGCCGCGCAGCGGACGACTTCTCCTTCTACCGGGTCTACCTGGACGACGGGGCGGGGGGGTCGTTCCTCCTGGGCGAGACCGACTCCGAGGGCTTCCTGGACGAGCTCGCCGAGAATGGCGGGACCTACGGGTACTTCGTCACGGCGGTGGACCAGTGGGGGCACGAGAGCGGGGGCAGCGGCGTGGGCGAGGGGACCCCGCGACCGGACTTCACCGGAGAGTGGATCTACGCCTACGAGGACCGGCCCGGCGCCGCCGGCTTCCGCTTCCAGCTCGACGAAGACACGGATCCCGTCCTCGACGGAGGATCCGCCGACCGGCACTTCCGGCTGGAGCTCGACGCCGCCGGATGGTGGCTCGTGCCGGGGCCCGGAACGGCCATCTACGGCGACGGCTTCGCCACGACGGCCCTCCGGTGCGGGCCCGGCGCCGACGGCGGCTGTGTGGACGTGGACGTGGCGCCGGCGTCCGGCTACACCATGCAGGACGTGCAGCTCTCGACCCAGACCAGCTACGTGCTGGAGGTGGTGGGGGACGACGACCGTCTCCACTACGCGGTGATCCGGGTGGAGCTGTTGGGCTTCGACCAGAACGACGACGCCATCATGATCTTCGACTGGGCCTACCAGACCCAGGCGGACAACCCCAACCTGTCTCCCGTGACGGGGATCCCGCTGGCCCGGGCCCACTGACGCCCGGCGCCTGGACGTGGTGGGGGGGGCGGCCGGCCCCCTATCTTGCCGGTATGTCCCCCCTCCTCGAAGCCGTCCCCAACTTCTCCGAAGGGCGCGATCCGGCCACGGTTCGCGCCCTGGTGGATGCCATCCGAGGGGTGTCGGGGGTGGAGGTGCTCGACTGGTCATCGGATCCGGACCACCACCGGTCGGTGGTGACCGTTCTGGGGACGCAGGCGGGGGTGGAGGAGGCGTCGCTGGCGGCCGCTCGCGTCGCCCTGGAACGCATCGACCTCCGAAGCCATGAGGGCGTGCACCCCCGGGTCGGGGCGCTGGACGTCCTTCCCTTCGTCCCCTTGGAGGGAGCGACCATGGACGACGCCGTGGCATCCGCCCGGCGCGTGGCCCTGGGGCTGGCGGAGATGGGCGTCCCGGTCTTCCACTACGGGCAGGCTTCGGACCCGCCAGGGCGCGGACTCGCCGAGCTCCGCCGAGGCGGCTTCGAAGCGCTCCGGGACGGCTTCCCGGCGGACAGGCGCCCGGACGTCCCCCGGGGAGCCGGCCAACCCCACGCTACCGCCGGGGTGACCTGCGTGGGGGCTCGAGAGGTCCTCCTCGCCTGGAACGTCTTCGTGGAGGGCGTGGGGCTCGAGGTCGTGCGACGGATCGCCCGGGACCTCCGCGAGGTCGAGGGTGGGTTCGCGGGACTCCGTGCCCTGGGGCTGCATCTAGAGGAACAGGGCCGCCTTCAGGTCTCCATGAATCTGGAGGACCCCCGGCGCATCGACCCTCTGGACGTGGTCCGTGCCATCGAAGAAGCCGTGGGCGCCGAGGGGGGTCGCGTGACCGAGACCGAGGTCATCGGGATGATCCCCGAAGCCCTTGTGCTTCCGGCGGCGGAGGACAGATTACACCTCTCCGGCCTCAGCCCTTCCCGCCTCCTTTCGCATCGCGTATCTCGGCACCTCGTGGAGCGTGCCGCGGAGGATTCGGTGGCGCTCCGATCGGCCCTCGCGGCCGCAGGGAGCGACGTACCGGTCGGGGTCCGTGACGCTGCGTCCCGACTGCTCGGGACGCTCCTTGGAACGACCACTCCGGACGCTGACAGATGAGCATCGAGAAGCTCAAGGAACAGGCTCGACGCCACGAGCAGAAGGAGGAGTGGAGGAAGGCTCTGGACCAGTACGCGAAGGCCATCGACCGGCTTGAGGAGGACGACCAGCCCGACATCGGGCTGTACAACCGGGTCGGGGATCTCTTCGTCCGGGTCGGGAACCTGGAGGGGGCGGTCGAGCACTACGAGCAGGCGGTGGACCTCTACATGGAGGCCTACCTCCCGAACAACGCCATCGCCGTCTGCAAGAAGATCGTCCGAAACGTCCCGCAGCGGCCCAAGGCCTATCTGAGGATGGGTCAGATCCGGGCCGAACAGGGGTTCATGCCGGACGCTCGGACCAACTTCCTGACCTATGCCGAGCGCGTCGCCCAGGACGGGGACATGGAGGAGTCGCTCCGGGCCCTCGTGGAGTTCACGGAGCTGGCTCCCGACGACGTCCAGGTGCGTCTCTTCCTGGCGGAGCAGCTCGCCTCCCAGGATCGGGAGGAGGAGGCCGTGGGCCACCTGGTGGCGGCGTACCAGGTGCTGAAGGACGCGGGGGACCAGGAGCAGGCCGGAGAGGTGGAGGAGCGGATCCGGGAGCTCGACCCCTCCGCCGACCTGTCCGTCGCCCCGG
>CAKZOQ010000148.1 GCA_937136445.1 uncultured Gemmatimonadota bacterium | reverse complement strand
CTCGGCGGGCTTGCCGGCGTCTTCGCCGTCCTCCTCCTGAGCCTGCCCCTCTGGCGCTACCTCCAGGGCCGCCTGGCCTTCCGGAGCGCCGTGGGCTTCTGGGTCGCCGGGACCGGCTTCGCCTGCCTTGCCGCGGCGGCCTTCTCCGGAGAGCCCGAGGTGGTGCAGCCCATGGTCACGTTGGGGGTGGTGTTGGCCGCCGCCGGCTCGGTGGTGCAGAGGTTCTGGGGGCCCGACGGGGTCTAGTGTGTCGGCGCCGGGCCGACGTCCGGGTGCACAGGTTCGGTTGTCGAACGGATCGAGCATCCCCTATCCTGGCCTCGTCCCGGGCGGTTCCCCAAGTGCCGCGCGATCCGTTCCTCCCCTCCCGACCCCCCCGCATGACCCCACCCGACGCCCCCTCCGGCGACCCCGGCGAATCCGACAACGCCTCCGCCGACGTCTCCGCGGGAGATCACGGCCACGGCCCGAAACGCGGCACGACGGGGCGGCGGATCGGCTTCTGGCTGGGGTTGGTGGCCTTCGGGGCGCTCCTGGCCCTTCCGGTGGATCCGGAGAACATGGCGGCGAGCCGATTGGCGGCCGTGGCGGCCCTCATGGCCACCTGGTGGGTGAGCGACGCCATCCCCCTCTTCGCCACGGCCCTCCTGCCCCTGGTGCTCTATCCCATCCTGGGGGTCATGGGGGGCGGCGCCATCGCGCCGAGCTACTTCAACTCCACCATCGTCCTCTTCCTGGGCGGCTTCCTCATCGCCCTCACGATGCAGCGCTGGGACCTCCATCGTCGTATCGCCCTCACCATCATCCACGCCGTGGGAGGAGGACCGGCCCGCATCGTCCTGGGGTTCATGCTGGCCTCGGCCTTCCTCTCCATGTGGATCAGCAACACCGCCACCTCGGTGATGATGGTTCCCATCGGCCTGGCCATCGTCCTTCAGATCGAGGAGGAGTTCGGCAGCGAGCTCTCCCACACCTTCACCGTGGGCCTCATGCTGGGCATCGCCTATGCGGCGTCGGTGGGTGGGCTCACGACGCTGGTGGGCACGCCGCCGAACCTATCCCTTCAGCGCATCTTCGAGATCCTTTTTCCCGACGCGCCGCCCATCGGCTTCGGGCAGTGGATCTTCACCGCGGCGCCCATCGGCGTGGTGATGCTGGCCCTGGCCTGGTTCTTCATCACCAAGGTCTTCTACCGGGCACCCGACGACCTCCAGGTGGACGACGAGGTCATCTCCCAGGAGAAGGCGGCGCTGGGTGCCATCTCCTTCGAGGAGCGGGTGGTGATGACGGTCTTCGTCACCACCGCCTTCCTCTGGGTCTTCCGGACGGACCTGAACCTAGGCTTCGTGACCCTCCCCGGATGGTCTCGACTGGTGCCCTACCCGGAGCTCATCGACGACGGCACGGTGGCCATCACCATGGCCGCCCTCATGTTCTTCATCCCCGCGCGGTCCACGGGGGTGGCGGGAGAGCGGGTCATGGGCGCCGAGGTGATCCCCCGGCTCCCCTGGGACATCGTCCTCCTCTTCGGTGGTGGGTTCGCCCTGGCGGCGGGCTTCCAGGAGACGGGGCTGGCCCTCCTCATCGGCGAGCAGTTCGAGGCGCTGGGGTCGCTCCACCCCTTCCTCATCATCCTCCTGGTCTGCACGACGCTCACCTTCCTCACCGAACTCACCAGCAACCTGGCCACGGCGGAGATGATCCTCCCCATCCTGGCGTCCATCGCGGTGGTGACGGAGATGAACCCCCTCCTCCTGATGATCCCGGCGACGCTGTCGGCCTCCTGCGCATTCATGATGCCGGTGGCGACGCCGCCGAACGCCATCGTCTTCGGGAGCGGACGGATCACGGTGGGCGAGATGGCCCGGGTGGGGATCGTTCTCAACCTCCTGGGAGTTCTGGTCATCACCGTGACCATGTTCCTGATCGGTACGGTCATCTTCGACATCGACCCCAACGTCCTGCCTGCCTGGGCCGAGACCATGGCCACCGGCGGCGAGATTCCCTGACCTCTTCATGGAGGGCGGCATGAGCGCTTCCGAGAACCCCGCCTGGCCCGACCTGCCCTACAAGGGGTGGGAGGACACCTACGCCACCCTCCACCGCTGGACGCAGATCGTGGGGAAGGTGCGCCTGGAGCGGACGCCGTGGGTGAACCATTCGTGGCACGTCCCTCTCTACGTCACCACGCAGGGGTTGAGCACCTCGGCCATCCCGGCCGGCGAGCGGGTGTTCGAGATGGCCTTCGACTTCCGCCGGCACCGTCTGGTCATCGATTCGTCCGACGGAGCCTCCGAAGTCCTGCCGCTGAAGCCCAGGAGCGTCGCCGACTTCTACCAGGCCGTGATGTCGGCGCTGGAGGGCATGGGGCTCGGGACCACCATCCACACCACGCCCAGCGAGATCCCCGACGGCGTCCCCTTCGACGAGGACGAGGAGCACGGAGCCTACGACGCCGGGGCCGCCCACGACTTCTGGCAGGCGTTGGTCCAGCTCCAGCGGGTCTTCCAGCGCTTCCGCGCCCGCTACGTGGGCAAGTCCAGCCCGGTGCACTTCTTCTGGGGGAGCTTCGATCTGGCGGTGACACGCTTCAGCGGCCGGCCGGCGCCGGAGCATCCGGCGGGTATCCCCGCCCTCCCCGACTGGGTGGCCCGGGAGGCCTACAGCCACGAGGTGAGCAGTCTCGGCTTCTGGCCCGGCGGGGAGGTTCACCCGGAGCCGGTGGTCTACTCCTACGCCTATCCCTCGCCGGAGGGCTTCACCGAGGCCGACGTGGGTCCGGAGGCGGCCTACTACCTGGACGAGCTGGCGGAGTTCGTCCTTCCCTGGGCCACGGTGCGCGCGTCCACCGATCCGGACGCCGCGCTCCTCACCTTCGCCCAGGATAGCTACGAAGCCGCCGCCGACCTGGCGGGCTGGGACCGGAAGGCGCTGGAATGGCCCGGAGGCCTCGAGGGCCCGGCGGCATTGGAAGGCTGAGGGGCCGCCTCGGCAGCTATCTGCCGGCCGTCACCGGGCCGGCGTGGCCGGTTCGTCGCCGCCGGCGGCTCCCACCCGGGTCAGCGTCCAGGCCAGGGCGGTGTGGAGGGGAAGAGCCAGGGCGAAGAAAAGGGCGTTCTGCTGCACCAGAAAGGGAAGGGGCTGCACCAGGAGCCCCACGACGGCCACGCCCAGCACGGTCCAGGCGAGGCGCCGGGCCCACCCCGAGGCCCACCCGGTGAGGAGCGCCAGCGGGGCCAGGACCGTCAGGGCGGCAGAGAGGGGGTTCATGACGAAGAGGTTCTCGTTCCACGCCATGAACTGGTGATCGGTGAAGAGGACCAGGATCAGGACGGTCCCCACCACCCCGCTCACCAGCGTCCACAGGAGCGCCAGGGCCGCGGCGCCCACCCGCGCCGGGACGGAGCCCCGGACGGCACGCTGGGCCATTCGGACCATGAGCCCACCCACGGCCAGTCCCGCCAGGAGGAACCACCCGAGACGGGTGGGCGGCTCCTCGGGGCCCCAGGGCCGCTCGCCGGCAGCGTCTTGTGGG
>CAKZOQ010000147.1 GCA_937136445.1 uncultured Gemmatimonadota bacterium | reverse complement strand
CCCGCGCCAGCGCCGGCCCGTCGTTGATGCCGTCCCCCACCATGGCCACCACCGCCCCCTCCTCCTGAAAGGCCTGGACGGCCGCCGCCTTCTGGTCCGGGAGGACCTCGGCCCGCACCTCCTCGATGCCCACCCGTTCCGCCACCGCCCGCGCCGTGGCCTGGTTGTCCCCGGTGAGCATGACGACCCGGAGGCCCCGCTCCTTCAGCGAGGCCACCGCCTCGGCGGATTCGTCCTTCAGGGCGTCGGCCAGGGCGAAGAGCCCCGCCACCCTGCCGTCCACGGCCACCCAGAGCACCGTACGCCCGCCGGACTCCAGCCCCTCCACCCGGTGGGCGAGCGACGCGGGATCGACTCCCTCTTCCTCCAGGAGTCGCCGGCTCCCCACCAGCACCCTCCGGCCCTCCACCGTCGCCTGCACGCCCCGGCCCGGGACGGCCTGGAACTCCTCGGGCTCCGGCAGATCCAGAGCCTGCCCCTCGGCTTCGGCCAGGACGGCCCGCGCCAGGGGGTGCTCGCTCCGACGCTCGGCGGCGCCCGTGAGCCGGAGGAGCTCCCGGGTCCGATCCGACGCTCCGGTGTCGCCGTCGCCCCCCGGATCGGTGTCGAGGAAGGCATCCTCGGCCACCACGATCTCCTCCACCGCCGGCTCGCCGCGGGTGAGGGTGCCCGTCTTGTCCAGGACGATCACGTCCAGCTCGTGCGCCCGCTCCAGCGCCTCGGAGCTCCGGAAGAGGATCCCCAACTCGGCGCCCTTCCCCGTCCCCACCATCACCGCCGTGGGCGTGGCCAACCCCAGAGCACAGGGGCAGGCGATGACCAGGACGGCCACCAGGCGGATCAGGGCCGGGGTGAATCCCGCCCCCACCACGAGCCACCACACCAGAAAGGTCCCGACGGCCACCACCAACACGACCGGCACGAAGACCGCCGCTACCCGATCCGCCAGCGCCTGGATGGGGGCCTTGCTCCCCTGAGCCTCCTGCACCAGCCGCACGATGTTGGAGAGCGCCGTGTCCCGACCGACCCGGGTGGCCCGCATGCGAAGGGCCCCATCCTGGTTCAGGGTGGCCCCCACCACCTCGTCTCCGGGGCCCTTCTCCACGGGGAGGCTCTCCCCGGTGAGCATGGATTCGTCCACCGCCGAGCGCCCCTCCACCACCTCGCCGTCCACCGGGATCCGCTCCCCCGGCCGGACCAGTAGCTCGTCCCCCGCCTCCACCTCCCGCAACTCCACCTCCCGGATCTCGCCGTCCCGCACCACCCGGGCCGTCTCGGGCCGGAGGTCCATGAGCTCCCGGATGGCCCGGGAGGCATCGCCCTTCGCCCGGACCTCCAGCAGCTTGCCCAGCTTGATGAGGGTGATGATGAGCGCCGCCGTCTCGAAGTAGACGTGGTCGCCGGCGGCGGAACTCCCCATCCAGAGAGCCACCATCACCACCACCGAGTAGACGTAGGCCACGGACGAGCCCAGGGCTACGAGAACGTCCATGTTGGCGGCCCGGTTCCGGAGGGACTTCCAGGCGCCCACGTAGTAGTCCCAGCCCACGTAGAACTGCACCGGGGTGGCCAGGGCGAACATCAGCCCGTTCACCCAGGGGGCGTGGGCCCAAGCACCCACCAACCCGAAGTCTCGGGCCATGCTCAGGACGAAGAGCGGCCCCGCCAGCACGGCTCCCACCAGGAAGGCTCTCCGCTGGTGGGCGATCTCCGCGGCCCGGGCGTCGGCCTCGGCGTCGCCTCCGTCGTCCTCCCGGGGGCGGATCAGGCCGTAGCCCGCCTCCTCCACGGCGTGCTCCAGCCGGTCCAGGAGGTCGTCCCGGGCATGGTCGTCGCCGTCGAAGGCCACCCGGGCTCGCTCGGTGGCGAAGTTCACCGAAGCCTCCTGCACCCCATCCACCCGCTGGAGCGTGCGCTCCACCGTGGCGACGCAGTTGGCGCAGGTCATCCCGGTGACGGGGACGTCCATCTCGCGGCTCATGCTCGGGGGTCTCCGGTAGGTCGGGGGGGCGTCAGTCCGCCGGCGGGTAGTGGATGTCCCCCATGTGGTCCTCGATGGCGACCCAGTCGGTGGCCTCGGGGTCCCAGGAGATGGTGACGCGGCGGCTCTCCTGGTCGGCGGAGACCTCTCCGACGCCGGGGAGTCCCCCGACCTCGCGCTCGATGGTCTTCACGCAGTGGCCGCAGCTGATGTTCGGGACGGTGACGGTCTTTTCCTGGCTCATGGTGCTCCTCGATGGTCGGTGCGGAGATGGGGTTCAGCTTCGGCCCGCCGCCTCGAAGACCTCCAACAACTCGGCGAGGACCCGTTCCTTCGCCTCGTCGTCCGGGCCGCGGATCGCATCGGTGACGCACGTGTGGAGGTGTCGGTCGAGGACGGCGGCGGTGGTCTTGCCCAGCGCTCGCTGGACCGCGTGGACCTGCTGGACGACGTCGAGGCAGTAGGCGTCCTCCTCGATCATCCTCTGGATCCCGCGGATGTGCCCCTCGACGCTCTTCAGGCGACGGAGGATGGCGGTGGTGCGTTCGTCGGTCATGGAGGCTCCTACCCCCTCCCCTGGGGGAGGGGTTCCACGCCATCGGTGTACAGGTTGGAAATCCGTCGACGCCCAGGGGTATCTGCGCTACCCGACGTAGGAGCGTTCCCTCCCATCTACGCCCGAGAGCCCCATGTTCCTGGACGCCGCCCTCGACGCGCTTCCCCCTCTGGAGTTCGACGCCGCCCAGGGCCTCCCGCCGCAGGCCGACGACGCCGATCCCCTGGCCCTCTTCGCCGCCTGGTACCACGCGGCCGAGGGCGCGGGGCTGGTCATACCCGAGGCCGTGGCGCTGGCCACCGCCGACGCCTCCGGCGCCCCCTCGGTGCGAATGGTCCTCCTCAAGAACCTGAGCGAGGGCGGCTTCGTCTTCTTCACCAACTACGAGAGCCGGAAGGCTCGGGAGCTGGACGAGAACCCCCGGGCCTCCCTCTGCTTCCACTGGGCGGCGCTGGAGCGGCAGATCCGGATCTCGGGTCCGGTGGAGCGGATCTCCCAGGAGGAGAGCCTCGCCTACTTCCGCTCCCGGCCCCGGGGGAGCCGGCTC
>CAKZOQ010000146.1 GCA_937136445.1 uncultured Gemmatimonadota bacterium | reverse complement strand
GCCTCCGGGGCCACCCTCGGCGCATGCAGCGAGACTGCCTCCTGAGTCGCCGCCGAGGTTGGCGACAGGGTCAGGAAGAAGCAGAGGGCCATGATCAGTCGGAAGACACGGACGGTTCGCATGAAAGACCTCGGGCGGATCGGGTGTGTGGGCATCGTTCCTGGGTGGCGGACAAGCTCCGCCGACCACGGAGTCGGTCGCTACATGGGACCGCGGGCGATGGGAGCGAGGGGCTCCCCGGCATGGGGGTAGAAGCCGTGCTCTGCCAGCAGGCCATAGAGGTCCAGCAGGTCGTCCTCGACCAGGGCGTTGATGGCCGGGATCAGCTCATCGAGGGCCTCCTCACACCGGCCGATGCCCTCGACCTGCAGCTCGGTGGCAGGAGACTGCGCATGGATGAGCGCGTCCTTCAGACTCCCCACCTCCCGGGCTACCGGCGTTGGTCCGTCGAAGTCCTGGTCCTCACTGCCCAACAGGCGGGTCCGCACCGAGTCGATGGCGTCGCGAACGTCGTCCACCCGGGTGGTGACCTCACCGGGAACCTCCCGCTGCTCCTCCAGGAACGAGGAGATCGTCTCCATCCGCCCGGTCATCGCCTCGACCCGATCCCGGGCATCCGCGACCTGCTGCTGCATCGTCGTGAGGCTCGTGAGGAACTCGAAGCGCGTCTGGTGCTGGGCCGCCGTAAGCTCGATGACCGGGTCGGCTCGGACCTCGACGCTCCCGGTGTGGGAAGCATTCCCGGCCGACAACTCCACCGAGTAGGTACCGGGCACCACGAAGGGCCCCAGGTCGCTCAGGTCGAGTGCCTGAGCCCGGCCGAACCCCATCGGCCCCCCCCCTTCTGCCCGCAGGTCCCAGGCGACCCGGTGCAGGCCCGGCTCGCCCGGTCCCGCCAGCTCGCGGACCACGTCCCCACTCGGATCGCGGATGACGAGGCGGACCGAATCCTCCTGCTCTTCGCCGATCCAATAGTCCAGGTAGGCGCCGAACTCCGGGTTGGCTCCGCGGAAGTTGCGTCCCCCCTGGAACCAGTGGTCCTCGTTGGGAATGAACTGGGTGGCAGCGGCGATCTCGAAGAGGTGGCTTCCGGCCGCCGCCAGACCGCCGTCCCATTCCTGGAGGGGTGAGACATCGTCGATGATGAGGATGCTCCGCCCGTGCGTTCCCAGGATGAGGTCATCCTCACGAGGGTGTACGTCGAGGTCGTAGATCGCCACCGTGGGAACGCCGGGCCAATCCGCCCAGCGTTCTCCGCGGTCGCCAGAGACGAAAAGGCCCATCTCCGTCCCCACGTAGAGCACGTCGGGATTCTCGGGGTCTTCCTTGATCACGTAGACGGACCCGCTGGGGAGACCGTTCGTGATGGAGCGCCAACTCTCCCCGTAGTCGGTGCTGACGAACAGGTAGGGGGCGAAGTCGTCGCTGCGGTGCCCGTCGAAGCTGAGGTAGACCCTCCCCGACTCGAAGGCCGACGGCCATACGCGGCTCACATAGATCTGCTCCGGCACCCCGTCCAGCCCATCGGCCGCGGTGAGATCGGTCCAGGTGCCGCCCCCGTCTCGGGTGACGTGCACCTTCCCATCGTCGGTGCCCACATAGAGAAGGCCCTCCTGAAGGATGGACTCGGACAGGGCCGTGATGTTGCCGTAGGAGGAGACCCCGTCATGGGTCGCGAGCCCGATGCTGTCGCCCGGAATCCCCATGATCCGGAGGGTGTCACGATCCGTTCCGGTGGTGAGGTCGGGGCTCACAACGCTCCAACTGTGGCCTCGGTCCCGGGTTCGGAAGACCTTGTTGGCCCCCGTGTAGAGGGTGGCCGGATCGTGGGGGGAAATGACGATCGGTGTGGTCCAGTTCCAGCGCAGCTCCTCCCCCTCGGCCCCCTGGGGCTGGATGGGCTTCCGTTCTCCGGTGGGCCGGTGGTACCGGACGAGGCGGCCGCTCTGACAGTTGGTGTAGATGAGGTCTTGGTCACTGGGGTCCACGGCGACGAACATCCCGTCGCAGGCCAGCATCTGGGTCCAGTCCTCGTTGCCGATCCCTTGCTGGGCCCGGACGGCGCTGGGACCGCCCCAGGTCGCGTTGTCCTGCATGCCGCCGTACACGTGGTAGGGCTCACGCAGGTCGAAGGTGACGTTGTAGAACTGGCCGATGGGGTAGTTGTTCAGATGCTCCCAGGTTTCGGTGCGGTCCCGACTGACCCACACCCCTCCGTCGTTTCCGTCGATGAGGTGGTCGGAGTCGGTCGGGTCGATCCAGAAGGCGTGGTGGTCGAGGTGGACGTTCTCCGCCGACTCCTCCGTGAAGGTCCGACCACCGTCGGAGGACATGTGGAGGCGCGTGCCGAGGAGATAGATGCGGTCGGGATCACTCGGGTCGATGCGGATCTGGCTGAAATACATGGGCCTCGGATTCCGCGAATTGACCCGCTCCCAGCTCTCTCCCTTGTCCTCCGATCGGAAGACGCCCCCCTCCTCGTGCTCCACAACGGCGTAGACGATGTTCGGGTCGCCTCGGTAGATGTCGAGGCCGATCCGGCCGACGGGCCCCTCGGGCAGCCCTCGAGTGACCCGCTGCCAGCTCCGGCCGCCATCCACGGTCTTGTGGATGCCGCTCCCCGGACCACCGCCGTTGAACCCCCAGCCGGTGCGCTGCCGCTGGTAGGTCGCTGCGTAGAGCACCTTCGGGTTGGCCGGGTCCAGCGCCAGGTCGATGGCTCCGGTGTATTCGTCGACCGCCAGGACCTGTTCCCAGCTCTCCCCTCCATCCGACGTGCGGTATACGCCCCGCTCGGGGTTGGGACCCCAGAGGTGCCCGACGGCGGCCACGTAGGCGATGTCCGTATCGTTTGGATTCACCACGATCCGGCCCACATGGTGCGACTCCTCGAGGCCCATGTGGCTCCAGGAACGACCCCCGTCCGTCGACTTGTAGACCCCGTTGCCCCAGGACGAACTCTGGCGGTTGTTGGCCTCCCCAGTCCCGACCCACACCTCGTTCGGATCGTCCGGATTGATCGCGACGTCGCCGATGGAGACGACCGGCTGGTCCTCGAAGACGTTGACCCAGCTCGCCCCGCCGTTCTCCGTCTTCAGAAGCCCACCGGAGGCCGAGGCGACGTAGAAGATGGCGGGGTCCTTCTCGTAGACCGCCAGGTCCGCCACCCGGCCCGACATGGTCGCTGGACCGACCATCCGCGGTTGGAGCGTCTGGAGGAGGCCGTCCGGGACCTGGGCGCCGACCGCGGAGAGATCGACGGCGAGAAGGAGCACGAGCATGGCCCGGGTCGTCGGCATCAAATGCAATCCTGTCGTAGTTTTTGTATACGTTTTCGCATCCTATGTCGGGTCCAAGGCAACCGCAAGCCAGGAGCGGTGCCAGGATCCACGTGGGAGCAGCGAGAAACCCCCTACCCCCTTCCGCGTAGTACCTCGTCGTTGGATGAGCCCCCCTTTGTCCTCTCTTCGTGGTCCTGCACCCGGGACGGCGAAGCCTGGCTTCGGCGCTCGTTCCGGATGCCCGAGCCCACCCGCCATGCGGTGGGCCTGGGTAGCCCTTCTCGACACGCAGAGGATTCGTCCAGGTACGGCCCCGCCGTGGCTCGCACGGGGAGCCGTTCGGGCTTCTAGACCCAAGGAAGCGATGGAAGACGAAGGAAAGAACGTCGATCGGGTCACCGAGACGTACCGACGACTTCGAGGATTCATCGTCCAGGGACAGCTCGCCCCCGGGACGAGGATCATCGAATCCGACATCGCCGACCGGCTGGAGGTGAGTCGCACGCCGGTCCGAGCGGCGCTACAGCGTCTCGAGCAGGAGGGCTTCATCCTCAACGATCAGACAGGTCGGCGGTGGCGTCCTTCGGTGGCCCCCCTGACCGTGCAGGACTCCGAAGAGCTCTTCCACCTGATCGGGCAGCTCGAGGGTCTGGCGGCCTGGCATGCTGCCCGACTCGACGACGAGGCGCATGCAGCGCTCGTGCTCCGGCTGCAGGAATGCAACCAGCAACTCCGGGACACGTCTGAGGATCCGAGTACCATCCCGGAAGACTACATGGACCATGACGAGGCCTTCCATTGGAGCCTGGTCGACGCCACCGGTGGGCCGCGTCTCCGTGGTCTCGTGCGAAGCGTTCGTCCTCAGGCCGACCGGTACATCCGCGTCTACGTGAACGCCTTCATCGGCAAGGTGGACACCGCCGTGGAAGAGCACGACCACATCATCCGCGCCATCAGCGAGCGCGATGCAGACGCCGCCCAGCGGGCGGTGGAAGGGAACTGGCGGGCCGCCGCCCGCCGGGTGACGACGGTGATCGAGAACGTCGGAGAACGCGGGTCCTGGTAGTGGTCCGCGCGGTCGCTCAGCCCCCGACCGTCGCGCCTCTGTAGACCCACTCCGCCACCAGACTCCCCACCACCTCGAGGGTCTCCGCCGCGACCTTGTCGGGCGTGTCCTCCGGCGTGTGCCACCACGCGTGGCCAGGTCCGTAGGAGAAGTCGATGAGGTTGGCCGTGGGCAGCCCCGCCTCGTTGAGGGGTAGGTGGTCGTCCCGCACCGCCGGACCGAGCCGGTCCAGGACGATGTCCCCGAGCCCCAGTTCCTCCGCCAATCCCCAGATGGCAGCCACCACCCCCGGAGCCCGCTCCGCCGAGTAGGCTTCCACCGGGAACGCGGGATCCCGGTCGCCCACCATGTCCAGGAGGAGCCCCCGGGTGGGCCCCTCCGCAGGGTCGAAGCCGGCGGCGTAGCGCTCCGACCCCAGGAACATGTCCTCCGCTCCGGGTCCGTAGTCCTCGCCGTCTACCCAGAGAAGGTCCACCCCCACAGACGGGGGCTCCTGGGCCATGATCTCGGCCAGGACGAGGAGGACCGCCGTCCCGGACGCACCGTCGTTGGCCCCGGGGACGGGGAGCACACGGTCGGCGGGGTCTTGCGCCTGATCGGACCGGGGGCGTGTGTCCCAATGGGCCAGGAGCAGGACCCGGTCCTCGAGGTCGGGGCGCACCCGGACCAGCACGTTGGTGAGGCGCAGCGTATCGCCGGAGGAGACGGGTGTTTCGAAGGTGTCCGCCGTCACCGTCAGGCCGGTGGAATCCAGGCGGGCGAGCATCCAGGCGAGCTGGGCGGCGTGCCCGGATCGCCCGGGCACCCGGGGCCCGAAGGCCACCTGCCGCTCCACCAGGGCGTAGGCGTCCCCGCCGTCGAAGGGTGGGTGGTTCCCCTCGGGCGGCCCGACCGGGAGGGGCTCCTCACACCCCGTTGCCACCGCCACGAGACCGCCCAACAGGGCGAGGAGGGTCAACGCTCCGCGGGGGTTGCGGTACCTTTGAAGGGACGGATTCAGGTCCGGTTCGCCTAGCATGCCTCGGCATACCGGGGTCGGGCCCCACGGGTCCCATCCCCCATCCCCCACGTCCCTCGCACCGGAGCGTCCGTATGGTCCGCCCCACCCGGCTCGTCCCTGCCCTCGTCGCCCTCCTCGTCGCATGTGGCGGCGACGCCCCCCCTGCGGACACCGCCGGCGGCGATCCCATGACCGACGATGGGAGCCGAGCGGCCTACCTCACCCTCATGGGCGAGGACACGCTGGCCCTGGAGTGGATGGAGTTCGACGGCGACGCCGTGGACGCCGAAGCCATCATCCGGGGCAACGAGACCATGTTCGGTCGCTACCACCTCACCTTCGGCGAGGACGGGATGCCGGTGGCCTTCCGGTCCGAGACCTGGGACGGGACCGACGACTCCGGGGACCTCCTGGGACGAACGATCCTGGAGGGGGATTCCCTGGTGGTGACGCGGGACGGCGAGGAGGAGCGCTACGCCTTCCAGGCCGAGCCCGGCGCCGTGCCCTTCGTGGACATGCTCCACTGGCCCTTCGAGGCGTCCCTCCGCTGGCACCACAGGGCGCAGGGCGGGGTACCTGACGCCGTCCCGGTCTTCAGCACCCGGGGAGTCAACGACTTCGAAGTGGAACGCAACGCCGACGGCACCTGGGCGCTGATCCATCCCAGCCGCGGGCCATCGGCCATGGTGGTGGGCATGGACGGCCGCATCCAGATGCTGGACGGCACGGGCTCGACCCGCGCGTACGACCTCACGCGGATGGGCTGGGAGGAGCTCGACCAGGACGCCCTGGCCCAGCAGTTCGCCGGTCGGGACATGGGGGAGCTCTCCGGGCGAGGTCAGGTCGACGACGTGGTGGCCGGCGTCCACTTCACCGGGCACTACGGCGAGCCGCTGAAGCGCGGACGCGACATCTTCGGTGCGTTGGTGGCCTACGGGGAGTGGTGGCGCACCGGGGCGAACCAGGCGACCCACCTATCCCTCGACGCCCCCATCGTCGTGGACGGCGAGACCATCCCCGCAGGCGAGTACACCCTTTCCTCCATCCCCGAGATGGACGGCGGCACCCTCATCATCAACCGGCAGACGGGCCAGGGCGGGCAGAGCTACGACGAGTCCTTGGACCAGGCCCGCGTGGAGATGCGGCGCTCGGGTACCGAGGAGACCGTGGAGGCCTTCACCATCCGGGCCGTACCCGATCCGGAGGGTGGGGAGGGCGGGCGGCTCGAGCTGGTCTGGGACGACACCATGTACTGGGTGCCCTTCACCCCCGCCGGCTGAGGCTGCCCCCGGCGAGGGACGCCCGATTGTCCACCTCGTGCCTCGCTCCCCGTGGCCCAACGAGGACACCCACCACGCCCCGACCCTCACCCCGGGGGTCGGGCATGGCTCTTGCACCCCTATCGCAGCCCATCCGCTATCCTGCGCCTCTTCGAGGACGCGCGCCATGCACCGTACGACTGCGACGACGCGCAGCACCCGCCCGCTCCTGGCACGGGTCCGGACGGCGACCCTCGCCCTCGCCACCCTCCTGGCAGCGGCCGGCTGCGACGACCCAGCGGAGCCCGACGCCGAGCTGGCCTCCGCGCGGTTTGAAGCGACCCTCTCCGGCGCCGTGAACACCACCCTCTCCGGCGACGCCTACTCCGGCGCCGGCGAGAACACCGCCCAGTTGAAGGTCTGGGCGGTGGACATGGACGACACCGGCGGCGAGCAGGAGCTTTTCCTGTTCGTCCGCGACGTCCGCATCCCCGAGCCCGGCTCCAGCTACCAGGTCCGGGCCCGCGACGGCGTGGTGCCCGAGCCTGGCGAGGCCATCCTCCAGTACACCCGCCTCCAGGGGGGCGAGGCGGTGTTCTACGAGGGCGTCGAGGGCTCCGTCTCCATCACCGACCGGAGCGCGGAACGGGACCGGGGCACCGGGACCTTCCAGGCGACGCTGGTGAGCTCCGCCTCGGACACCGTCCAGGTGACGGGGCGCTTCCACACCGAGGAAGACGTGGACGGCATCGACTCCCTGGCGGGGGAGAGCTGAGGCCCGGGGGCATCAGGCCGCGGTCAATCGCGTGCTCGGATCGCCCAGGAGTCGGAAGGAGCGCCAGGCAGCTCCGGCGGAGGGCTCGTCGGCGACGGCCTCCTCCACCGACCGAACCAGCTCCGCCACCGTCGGGATCGCCCCCCAGGCGAGGTGCCGCACCACCAGCTCGGACAGGACCTCCGCGTCGGCGGTCCGGATGGAGCCCACGGCCCCCAGGTAGGCCCGCGCCACCCCGGACGCCACCAGCCGGCTCCCGAAGGCCACGCGGCTCCGGGATCGCTTGAGGGTGTCGCAGGCAAAGGCCACCATCACCCCGGCGGGACGAGCGGTGTCGCCCTCCGGTCGCAGGTGCCGCCAACGGAGTCCCTGATACCCGCTCCACCCCCGCGTGCGTCCGTGCCCGGCATAGAGGACGACGCCGGGGCCTGACCGAAGCGCCGCCACCAGGTCGTCCCGCCGGGCCCGGTCGGCCCGCAGATCCCGGGCCCTCCGCCCCGCCGAGTTGAGCGTCTCAGCCCAGTGCTCCGTCGGCTCCAGGAAGACGTCCTTCCCCATGGCCGTGACCAGCCAGGGAGCGGCAGCCGACGCAGCGACGGGTCGCTCCGGGGGCAGATCCCCGGGACCGTCCGCCTGCACCAGGCCGATCGGCCGACCGCCGACCACCGCCGCCGGCACGACCCGACGAGGGCCCCATCGCGTCGGCGCCACCACCACTACCGCCTCGGCGTCGAGGCGGGCGACGCGGCAGCGCACGCCGAACGGGTCGCGCCGAGGCCCGTCCCGGGGGAACATCTCCACCGGCACGCCAGGGGCCACACCCGAGCGACCGGCCAGACGCCGGGCCAGCTCCAGGGCGGCCTGGCCCGTGCCCGGATCGTCGCCCAGCGCCGCAACGGCGAGACGGAGGGTGGACCCCGGTCCTCCGCCCACCTTCGCCGGTCGGATCACGCCGCCTGCACGATGTCGATGTAGGGCTGCCAGTCGGCCCACTCCGCCTCCGGCCGCCCTTCTTCATATCGACGCACGTAGTAGTGCATCACCAGATCGCCCTGCTGTTCGCGGTTGAAGGCCTCGAAGTCACCTCCGGCGGCCTGCAACTCCGGCTCGGCCCCGTCGCCGTTGGCGTCGTTCGTGTACCCGTAGTTGTAGGCGT
>CAKZOQ010000145.1 GCA_937136445.1 uncultured Gemmatimonadota bacterium | reverse complement strand
GGCGGTGGCGGGGGGGATGACCCTGGCCCAGGCGATGGTGGCCGGGCCGGGTTCAGCGGGGTAGCCACCGCAACGAGGCCAGCTCGGAGGCCGCCGACGTACCGGTCTGCTCGGTGTCGATCATGATCCCGACGGCCGTCACCGACTCCGAGGGTTCCTCTCCGAAGACGCCCTGGAAGTCCGCCGCCAGGTCCCTGGATTCAGCGATCCAGCGGCCCGCCATCTCCTCGCCGGCCCGGAGCACCACGACTCCGATCCGGTCGCTCACGTGGCTGAGAAAGGCTCGGGACTCCGGCGCCTCGCCGCCCCAACTGTAGAAGAGCGTCCGCGGCGGCGTCATGAGGCCGGGCTCCCCGAACACCACGAAGACCCGCATCGGCGCGTCGTCCCTTTCGGGGTCGGTGAGGTCCGCACCCGGCACGACGCCCTCCACCCGCCAGCGCCAGGCCAGGCGCCCCGACGACGGGTCCAGCGTCGGGTCCACCACACGGTAGAGCTGGAGGGCCGAGGCGTCCCCCTCCAACCGAAGGACGGGCTCCCCGTCCGTCCTGGCGACGCGGGCCGTGGCGGGTGGAGCCTCCCCCACAATGCGGGTGGACCAGCCCGGCGGAAGGCTGTCGCCCGGGGAGGCGGAGGCCAGGCCGTCCAGATCCCAGCCGGTGGGCTCCTGCGCCGCCAGAGGCGCGGCTGCCGCGAAGAGGAGCAGGAGCGTCGCGAGGGCCCAGCCGGAATGGGAGCGTCCAGGGGAACGGCTCCCCCAGGGACGGCGGTCGTTCGAGGGGCGGGTCATGCATCCAACTACCCGCTGGCCATCCGCGCGGTCGAAGATCCTGGACGGCATCCAGGCAACCCTTTCGGTAAGGAAGGCCGTCCCACCCCGTAGACACCCCTACCTAGGATTCTGTGTACCCCGAGCCCACGAGGCCTCATGGGGCGCCGCTTCAACCTGACCTATCCCACGGCGACCGTCCTCCTCGCCATCCGGCACGGCCACCGCTACGGCTTCGACGTGATGGATGCCACCGGGCTCCCGGACGGAACCGTCTACCCCATCCTCCGACGGCTGGAGCGCCGGGGCGTTCTGGAGGGCGACTGGGAGGACGAGGCCGCGGCTCGGGCGGAGCAACGGCCGGCCCGCCGGTACTACCGGCTCACCCCGGAGGGACACGCCTCGCTGGCCGAGGTAGTGGAGCGCTTCCCGGCGCTGGTGCGGCTCTTCGACGGCGGCACCGAACCGGGGGCCCAGGGCGCGTGAGGAGGCGCCGGTGAGACCCCCGGGACTGGGCTGGATCCGCCTCGCCGCCCATCTGGTCCCGGAAGGCCACCGGAGGGCCTGGAGACGGGAGTGGGAAGCCGAGGCCATCTGGTCGTGGCAGCGGCTCACCGACGAAGGTCGGCCGTCGCTCCTGCGACGGATTCGCTTTCACCTACGAGTAGCCACCTGCGTCGTGGACGCGTGGTGGGAGAGGAAGGAGACGACGACGATGACGGGACTCTGGAAGGACCTTCGCTACGCCGCACGACGACTCCTGCGCGCCCCGGGCTTCACCCTGGTGGCGGTGGTGACGCTGGCTCTGGGCATCGGGGCCAACACGGCGGTCTTCACCCTGGTGGACGGCGTGCTCCTCCGGCCCCTGCCCTTCCCGGAGAGCGAGGAGCTGCTCTCCCTCCGCCACCAGGGTCGGGACGGCGCGGACCAACTCCCCATGTCGTCGGGCCTCTACCTCCTCTACCAGGAGCAGGCACGCACGCTGGAACGTGTGGGGATGCATACCGGGACGGCGGCCAACCTGGTGGTGGACGGCCAGCCCGAGCGGGTGGTCGGGCAGAGCGTGACGCCGGACTTCTTCGAGGTCCTCCAGGCCTCGGCGGCCCGTGGGCGGACCTTCCTCGAGGAGGAAGGCCTCCCCGACGGACCTCAGGTGGTGATCCTGAGCGACGGCCTCTGGCAGACCCATTTCGGCGGCGACCCGGGCATCATCGGACGTACGGTGGACATGAGCGGGACGAGCCGGGAGGTGGTGGGGATCATGCCCGAAGGCTTCGGCTTCCCGGACCGGACGGCCCGCTTCTGGACCCCCATGGTCATCGATCCTGCCCAGGCGCCTCTGGCCGCCTTCTTCGCCGGGGGCATCGCACGGATGGCCCCCGGCAGCTCCCAGGAAGCCGTGGAGGCCGAGATCTCGGGGATGCTCGGGCAGCTCCCCGAGCTCTTTCCCGAGAGCCGGGCGGCCAGCTTCCTCATGGACGTGAACATCGGTGCCATCGTCGCTCCGCTGAAGAACGACGTGGTAGGCGACGTGGGGACGACGCTGTGGATTCTCCTGGGGACGGTGGGCTTCGTCCTTCTCATCGCCTGCGCCAACGTGGCCAACCTCCTCCTGGTCCGGGCCGAGGGTCGGCAGCGGGAGATGGCGCTGCGGGTGGCGGTGGGCGCCGGCCGCATGGACGTGCTGCGGACCTTCCTGGCGGAGAGCGTGGCGCTGGCGAGCATCGGTGGCGCCCTGGGGCTGGCCATCGCCGCCGGTGCGCTCCGCCTCACCCTCCGGTTTATGCCCACCGAACTCCCCCGCATGGCCGAGGTGGGGATGGACGCCCGCATCCTGGCCTTCACCGCCGTGGTGGCGCTGGGGTGCGCCCTCTTCTTCGGATTCTTCCCGCTCCTACGCTTCGCCGCCGACGACCTGGCCGGACAGCTCAAGGACGGCGGCGGCGCCCGGGGCGCCACCGGCGGACGGGAGCCCCATCGCCTCCGCAACGGTCTGGTGGTGACCCAGGTGGCCCTCGCCCTGGTGCTGCTGGTGGGCTCGGGGCTCATGTTCCGGAGCTTCCTGGCGCTTCGCGCCACCGACCCCGGCTTCGATACCGAGGGCATCCTCACCGCCCGGATCATCGTGCCCCAGGGCGAGATCGAGGACCCGGTGGAGACCGCCGAGTTCTTCCGCACCCTCCGGCGCAGGCTGGCGGAGCAGCCGGGGGTGGCCGAGGTGGGCTACGCCTCGGCGGTGCCGCTGGGCGGAGGCGGCGTCTCCTTCGGTGGGATCGCCGTGGAGGATCATCCGCGGGGTCCGGACGAGCTCCCCATCTTCGCCGCTCTCCCCCAGGTGGACGTAGGCTTCACCGAGGCCATGGGCATCCGGGTCCTGGAGGGTCGGTCCTTCCGTCCCGGCGACGGTGGCGACCAGGGCCGGAGTGCCCTGGTGAGCCGCTCGTTCGCCGAGGCCTGGTGGCCCGAAGGAAGCGCCCTGGGTCGGCGGGTGGGGTCCGGGGGACCCAACAGCGTCTGGTACACCATCGTCGGGATGGTGGAGGACATCCACGAGCAGAGCCTGGAGGAGCCTCCCCGGGAGATGGTGTACTTCCCCACCCTCGCCGGCTCCGAGGGGAACTACTTCGTCATCCGCGCCCAGGACATCCTGATTCGTGCCCAGGGCGACCCCCTGGACCTGGTCCCGGTCCTCCGGCGGGAGATCCAGGCGCTGAACCCGCGCATCCCGGTCTCCAGCCCGCGCACCATGCAACGGATCTTCCGGGAATCCACCGCTCGCACCTCCTTCACCATGGCCATCCTGGGCGCCGCCTCGGGCATCGCTCTCCTGCTCGGGCTGGTAGGCATCTACGGCGTGATCTCCTATGTGGTGAGCCAGCGGACCCGTGAGATCGGGGTCCGCATGGCCCTGGGCGCCTCCCAGAAGCGCGTCCGTAGGATGGTGCTGAAGCAGGGACTCCTCCTCTCGGGAGGAGGCGTGGTGCTTGGACTCCTGGCGGCGGTGGGACTGAGTCACCTCATGGAGGCACTCCTGTACGGGGTCGAGGCGGTGGACCCGCTCACCTACGGCGCTGTAGCGGTGGCGCTGGTGGCGGTGGCGGCTCTGGCCTCCTGGCTCCCGGCGCGGAAGGCGGCAGGAGTGGATCCGAGCCGGGCGCTGCGGGCGGAGTAGCGACCTCCGTCCGTCAATCCTCCAGGAAGCCCACCACCTCGGGGTGACGGAGGAAGCTCTGCAGCTCGTCGTGGGCGTTGGGGAAGGTGGACACCGGAATACGGCTCAGCACGTCCAGCGCCTCCTGCAACTCGGCGTCGGAGGGGGCGGGGCCGTCGGGGTCGCTGGGCGCCTCGCCACGGCGGAAGGCCCGGAGCTCGTCCCGGATCTCGTCCATGTCCACCTTGGTGCCCGGACAACTCTTGCTGGTTCGGTACTGCGAGCCGATCACCCCCTCTGCCACCAGGTCGTTGACCTCCCGGTGCCCGATGACCCCCTCCACCGTCACGTTGGGTTGGGTGTCCATGAGCTCGGAGAGCAGCCGCATCAGGCTCCTTCGCTGGGCCTTGGTATGGGGCTTCCGGTCGCCGTGTCCCACGCAGCAGATCCCCAGGGAGCGCCCGTTGATCCCCTTCACATGGGCGCCCTGCAGGTTGGAGGGGCGGCCCACCTGGACCGTCCCGTCGTCCAGGTCGTCGTGGAGGT
>CAKZOQ010000144.1 GCA_937136445.1 uncultured Gemmatimonadota bacterium | reverse complement strand
CTGGACCAGTCGATGGTGCGCCTGGCCGGCGACCGCATCGCAAGCCGGGCCATCGACGACCGGATCGGTGCCTTCGTGGTGCTGGAGGCCGCCCGACTGGTGGCTACGGATCCGGGGAAGGCCGCCGTCACGGCTGTGGCCACGACCCAGGAGGAGATCGGCTACAGCGGCGGCGGCGCCCGTGCCAGCGCCTATGCCCTTCAGCCCGACGTGGCCATCGTCGTGGACGTGACCTTCAGTACCGACGTCCCGGACGTGGAGAAGAAGGAGCTCGGGGACCACGACCTGGGGAGCGGTCCGGTGCTGAGTCGGGGATCCGCCGCCCACAACGAGGTCTTCGAGATGCTGGCGCAGGTGGCCGAGGAGGAGGATATTCCCTTCACCGTGCAGGCCTCGCCCCGGAGCACTCGGACCGATGCGGACGGCATCTTTCTGACCCGTTCCGGGGTACCGACGGGCCTGGTGAGCGTGCCCAACCGCTATATGCACTCGCCCAACGAGGTGGTGGCGGTGTCGGACCTCTTCAACACGGCACGCCTCATCGCCGCCTTCGTCCGGCGGCTCGGGCCCGACACCGATTTCACGCCGCGCTGAGCGGGACGCCCAGCCGAACCGAGAGAGCATCACCATGCCCATCTACGACTACGTCTGCAGCGACTGCGGGGAAGCCTTCGAACTCCTCATCCGGCGGTCCGACGACACCGAGGCCTGCCCCGAGTGTGGAAGCGAGGAGGTGGAGAAGCAGTTCTCCCCCACCACCGTCCACGGGGATACGAGCCACGGCAAGGCCATGCGCGCCGCCAAGAAGCGGGACGCCGCCCAGGCTCGGGACCGCTTCCACGAGCGCCGGCGCTACGAGGAGAGCCACGACCGTCACGGGCACTGAGGTGTCCGGTGGCGCGTTGACCTGATTTCCCGGTCTTCCTAACCTTCTAGGCTCCGACGCCGCGGGGGCCGCGGCGGTTCGACCCCCTCGTCCCGAGGGCGCTCGACGGCGTCGAATGGAAGGACATCCGCACGGGGTCGCGCCGGCGTGGATGCAATGACACGAGACGGGTCCAGGACAGACATGCAGGAAGCCGGAAAGCTCATCAAAGAGCTCCAAGAGATGCGGGACGACGGTCACCTCTCCGACCGCCTCATGCGCCATGCCGTGCGCACCATCGAGTCCTCCGACGACCGCTACGACTGGGTCGGAATCTACCTCCTCAACGAGGACGACCAGGAGCTCTGGCTGCACAACTACGTGGGCGAGCCCACCGAACACGCCAAGATCCCCGTGGGAACCGGGGTCTGCGGTCGTGCCGTGGCCGAGAAGACGAACCAGAACGTGCCGGACGTCAGCCAGGAGGAGAACTACCTGGCCTGTTCGCCCCACGTCCAGTCGGAGCTGGTGGTCCTCATCCGCGCCGGGGATGACATCTTCGGCCAGATCGACATCGACTCCGAGGAGGAGGCTGCCTTCGCCGAGGAGGACGAGATCGGCCTCCAGGGCATCGCCGACAAGCTCGCGGAGCAGATCATGGCGGAGCGTCGCTGAGGAGCGACCTCTCCAGCACGACCCGGTGAGCGAGTTCCCCCGATTCCTCAACGCGGGCAACCGCGGTGCCTTCACGCTGGACGGCACACGGACCTGGCTGGTGGGGGACGAGTCGGGACTCCTCATCGTGGATCCAGGCCCGGACGTGGACGACCACGTCCGGGCCGTCGTGTCCGCCGCCACCCCGGCGGCGACGGTGCGGATCCTCCTCACCCACCACCATCCCGACCATGCCGGCGGGGCCTCGGCGGTGGCCGAGGCGCTGAAGGCTCCGGTGGCCGGGCCGGAGGGAGGTGTGGTGGATGAACCCCTGGACGACGGGGACGAGGTCTCCGCTGGCGGGGTGCGTCTCCGCGCGGTGCACACGCCGGGCCACACCCCCGACCACCTCTGCTACCACGACGAAGCCCGGGAGGCGCTCTTCGCCGGCGACCATCTTCTGGGAGAGGGCGACACCACCTGGGTCGCCGGCTACCCGGGATGCGTGGCGGACTACCTGGCCTCGCTGGACCGGCTGCGCCGCCTGGACCTGGCGGTGATCCACCCCGCCCACGGCCCGGACCTCCAGGACCCCGCGGCCGCCCTGGACCGCTTCGAGACCCACCGCCGGACGCGCATCGAGCAGGTGCGCGACGCCCTCCGACGGATGCCCAGGGCGTCGCCGGAGGAGCTCCTGCAGGCAGTCTACGGGGAGCTCCCCTCCTCCGTGCGCTCCGCGGCCCTCCAGAGCCTGGGAGCTCTGCGGGAGTACGTGGAGCGCCCCGTGACGTCCTGATCGTCTTGCCGCTCCGGTGAGCGTCGGGGTATCGTCCTCCCCCGGGCCTTCCGGCGGTCCGCCCCGCCTCCCGACCCCCACCGACGGCGCTCCGGCGTCGCTTCCATCGTGCCACCGACCCTCCCCAGATCCCTGCGCCGTCGTCTCGCCGCCTGCGTGGGGCCGGATCACGTCGTCGCCGACCCGGCGCGGCTGCTGGTCTACGAGTCGGACGGGCTCACGCAGTACCGCCAGGCACCTCTGGCCGTGGTCCTTCCCGGCACGACCGACGAGCTGGTGGAGGTGGTACGAGCCGTCCACGGCGAGGGCATCCCCGTGGTCCCCCGAGGAGCCGGCACCGGTCTCTCCGGGGGAGCGCTGCCGGTGGAGGGATCGGTGGTGGTGGGGACGGCGCGCCTGAACCGGATCCTGGCGTTGGATCCGGAGAACCGGCTGGCCCGGGTCCAGCCCGGTGTCGTGAACAGCCGGTTGGGGGTGGAGGCCCGGCGCCATGGACTCCACTACGCCCCGGATCCCTCCTCCCAGTCCGCCTGCACCCTCGGGGGCAATGTGGCGGAGAACTCCGGCGGGCCCCATTGCCTGAAGTACGGCGTCACCTCGCGCTACATCTCGGGGCTCACCGTGGTGCTGGGCGGCGGCGCGGTGGTGGAGCTCGGCGGGGCCGCCCGGGACCCGGCCACGGGACTGGATCTGGTGGGGCTCTTCGTGGGCTCGGAGGGCTGCTTCGGCATCGCGACGGAGATCGAGGTGCGCCTCCTCCCCCTCCCCGGTGGCGTGCGCACGCTGCTGGGGATCTTCGCCTCGGTGGAGGACGCCGCCCGAGCCGTGACGGGGATCGTCGCCCAGGGCCTCCTCCCCGCTGCCCTCGAGATCATGGACGGGGCCAGCATCCGGGCGGTGGAGGCCAGCGTCTACGCGGCCGGCTACCCCACCGATGCCGGCGCCGCCCTGGTGGTGGAGTTCGACGGCACCGACGCCGGCCTGGACGAGGACGTCGCCAGGGCGGTGGCCTGCTGCCGCGAAGCCGGCGCCACCGACGTCCAGCACACCGACGACGAGGGGCAGCGCACCCGTCTCTGGCAGGGTCGGAAGAAGGCCTTCGGTGCCATGGGCCGGATCGCGCCGGATCTCCTGGTGCAGGACGCCACGGTGCCCCGGACCAGGCTGCCGGAGGTCCTGGAGGAGATCATGGCCATCGGCGCCCGCTACGACCTTCATGTGGCGAACGTCTTCCACGCCGGGGACGGGAACCTCCACCCCAAGATCCTCTTCGACCGGAGCGACGCCGACGAGCTGGCGCGGGTGGAGCGGGCCAGCAGGGAGATGATGCAGGTCTGCGTCGACGCCGGGGGCACCATCACCGGCGAGCACGGGGTGGGCGTGGACAAGCAGAAGTACATGCGGCTGGTCCACGGCGAGGAGGAGCTCGCGGCCATGTCGGCCGTGGGTGGGGCCTTCGATCCGCGGGGGCTGTTCAACCCCGGGAAGGTCCTCCCCGAGCCGGAGCCCGCATGAGGTCGGCACCGGAGACGGAGGGGGTGGTCGCACCGGGGCGGATCCTGGCACGGGCGCACCGCGTCCTCCGCCCTCGCACGCCCGAGGAGGTGGCCGAGGTCCTGGCCGGAGCCCGGGCCGAAGGGCTGGGGGTGGTGGTCATGGGGGGTGGTCGTGGTCTCCCACCCCTGGCGCCCGAGCGACCCTTCCTCGTCCTCTCCACGGCCGCCCTCTCGGGGGTCGACGTCTACGAGCCCGGGGACCTCACCTTCACCGCCGGAGCGGGCACCACCCTCGGGGACCTCGAGGACCGGCTCGGTACGGAGGGCCAGTGGCTCCCGCTGGACCCCCCGGGCGGACGAGAGCGCACGTTGGGTGGGGTGGTGGCTTCGGGGCTGGGTGGGCCCCTCCAGGCGGGCTTCGGCGCCATCCGGGACCAGGTCCTGGGCGTCACGGTGGTGACGGGGGACGGCCGGATCCTGAGGCTCGGCGGACGGGTGATGAAGAACGTCGCGGGATTCGATCTCGTGCGCCTCTTCGTGGGCAGCGCGGGACGGCTGGGTGTGGTGGTGTCGGCCTCCCTGCGGGTCTTCCCGCGCCCCCGGGCCCGGCGGGTCCTACTCCTGGAAGGGGCCGCGGACGGCCTCCCTCGGGAGGAGCTCCTCCAGGCGGCGCGGGCCGTCTCGACGGCACCGGTGGTGCCGGCGGCCGCGGTGCTTCTCCGGCGTCCCGCGGAAGAGGTCCTGGTGGTCCGCCTCACCGGCAGCGAGCCGGTCCTGGACGCCGACCAGGCCCGGCTGGAGGATGCCGTGGGCCACGCCTTCCGAACCGCCGTGCACCCGGAGCGATGGATGCAGCGCATGGCCGGTCGGATCGGCGACGACCGGGCATTCGGCGTCCGCCAGCGCGGCCTCCCGGCGAGCCTCCCGGAGCGCTGGACGGCCTGGGTCACGGCCGCGCCCGCCGCCACCCTCCACGTGGACGTCCTCGGAGGACTGCTGCGGGCGCACCTGCCGCCGGACGCCGTGGACGAGACCATGCTCCGCCGGCTACGTGGGATGGCTCGCGGGGACTCGGCGCCGGTCCTCTTCGACTCCGTGCCGGAGGGGCGCGAAGAACTGCTGGAGCGACGGCGGTGGGGCATGCCGGTCGGAGGGGCCGGATCCGGAGGCGCCGACGGGACCACCGTGCTGGAGCGCCGACTCCAGGAGGTGTTCGACCCCCACGGGACGCTGGCACCCACGGAGTACGCCCGATGAGCGAGGTCGGAATCCTGGGGCAGGCGCTGGCGGAGCACGCCGACCGTCTCATGCCGTGCGTGCACTGCGGCTTCTGTCTCCCGGCCTGCCCCACATATGTACGGCTGGGGGACGAGGCCGACTCCCCCCGGGGTCGCCTCCACCTCATGGGTGCGGTGGTGGAGGGTCGCCTGGATCCGGCCTCCGACGCCTTCCGGGTGCACATCGATCGCTGCCTCGGGTGCCGAGCCTGTGAGCCCGTGTGTCCCTCGGGGGTGGAGTACGGCGCCCTCCTGGAGGTGGCGCGGGACGTGGCGGCTCGGGCTCGCCCGCCCGCCCTCCCCACCCGGCTCCTCCTGAGGATCTTCGGCTCCCGCCCCGGTCGGGCCCTCTTCCTGGGGGTGGGCGCCTTCCTGCGAAACACCGGCCTCGCGTCCCTCGGCGCCCGGGCCCTTCCCGGGTGGGGTCCGTTCCGGTCGGCACGGTTCGGGCTGGCCATGCTGGCATCCACCGAGCGTTGGGAGGGCCTCCGCTGGATCCGGGCGACGGAGGGTCAGGAGGCGCCGGAGGATCCGGCGCCACCCACCACAGGCCCCCGGGTGGCCCTCCTCACCGGTTGTGTCCAGGAAGGCCTCTACGACCGGGTGAACCAGGCGACCGCGCGGGTGCTGGAGGCCAACGGATGCCAGGTGGTGGCGATGCCCGGGGGCGGATGTTGCGGGGCTCTTCATGCCCACGGGGGCGACCTGGAGACGGCCCGGAGGCTGGCGCGGACCGAGGTGCGCCGGTTCCTGGACGCCGATGTGGATCATGTAGTGGTGAACGCCGCCGGGTGCGGCGCCACCATGAAGGAGTACGACGAGCTGCTCGGTGGTGACCCTGCGGAGAGCGACGCCGGGGCGCTGGCCCGGCGCGTCCGCGACGTGAACGAACTCCTGGCGGAGCTGGGCCCCCGCACCGGCGCTCCGGTTCCCTGCCGGGTGGCGGTGGACCATCCTTGTCACCTCCTCCACGCCCAGGGCATCCGTCAGGCGCCCCTGGCGGTGCTGAAGGCGGTGCCCGGCGCGGAGGTGCGCCTGGTGGAGGACGCCGACGAGTGCTGTGGCGGCGCGGGCATCTATGGCATCACCCACCCCGAGCTGGGCGGGCGCATCGGGGCCGACAAGGTCCGGTCCGTCCGCGCCACGGAGTGCGAGGTGGTGGCCACGGCCAATCCGGGGTGCATGATGCAGATCGGGGCCGGACTCCGGCTGCAGGGCGCGCCCGAGGGCGTAATGCACCCGGTGGAGCTCCTGGACGTGAGCTACCGGAGGGCCGGGTTCTACGACGAGGAGCGGGACGGGTGAGGCGTCCAGGTGGAGGAGCGGGGACCGGGGTCACGGAGCTCGGGCGAGACCTGCGGCGGGACGTCCACCGCGCCCGCCACGAGTTCGTCTCGCTCCTCCGCGAGCTGGCGGAACTCGAGTCCCCCACCGACGTGCCCGCCGCCCAGGAGCCGGTGCAGGAGCGGTTCGCCACGGTGCTGGAAGAGCTCGACTTCTCGCTGGAGCTCGTCCCGGGAGAGGGGCGGAGCGGCGGCCTACTCGTGGCCCGGGGACCCGGCGCCTCCCACGGCCGCCCGACCCAGCTCCTGGTGGGCCATACCGACACCGTCTGGCCCGTCGGGACGCTGGAGGAGATGCCGGTGACGGAAGAGGACGGTCGCCTCCACGGGCCGGGCACCTTGGACATGAAGGGTGGCCTCACCCAGATGGTGGTGGCGCTCCGGGCGCTGGCGCGACGGGGGCTGGAGCCGGCCCTCCCGGTGGTGGTGCTGGTCAACTCCGACGAAGAGATCGGCAGCCCGGAGTCACGTCCCCTGGTGGAGCGCCTGGCCCGGGAGGCGGACCGAGCCTGGGTGCTGGAGCCGGCCCTGGGTGCCTCCGGGCGGATCAAGACGGCCCGGAAGGGCGTCGGCCACATGACCGTCGTCGTCCGGGGCCGCCCGGCCCACGCCGGCCTCGAACCCGAGAAGGGCGCCAGCGCCATCCAGGAGCTCGCCCACGTCATCCACGCGCTCCACGCGCTCACCGATCTGGATCGCGGCATCACGGTGAATGTGGGGGTGGTGGATGGAGGCGCCCGCCCCAATGTGGTGGCGCCCGAAGCACGGGCCCGGGTGGATGTGCGGGTCCCCACCGTGGACGCCGGCGACGAGGTGGAGCGGGCCATCCGGTCGCTGGTCCCCAGGGTCGAGGGGGTCCGGCTGGAGGTGGAGGGCGGGATGCTCATTCCGCCCATGGAGGCCACCCCGCGGAACCAGGCCCTCTGGAGGGCGGCGCGGGACGCGGGACGGGAGCTGGGGTTCGACCTGGAGGAGGCGCGCGTGGGCGGTGCGTCCGACGGCAACACCACCAGCCGTCACACCGCCACCCTGGACGGGCTGGGCTGCGTAGGCGACGGAGCCCACGCCCGACACGAGCACATCGTGGTGGAGCCCTCCCTGGATCGCTGCGCCCTCCTGGCGCGGCTCCTTCTCCTGGACCCGGAGGTAGCGAAGTCGTGACGGGGTACGAGCTCCGGCCCTTCCGCTCCATGGCGGACTACCGGGCCTGCGTCCGACTCCAGGAAGAGACCTGGGGCGAGGGATTCAGCGAGCGGGTCCCGGCGGCGATCCTGAAGGTGGGGCAGATCCTGGGCGGCGTGTCCGCCGGCGCCTGGGCGCCCGGGGGTGAGCTCGCCGGATTCGTGTTCGGGCTCACCGGCCTCCGGGACGGCAACGTGGTCCATTGGTCCGACATGCTGGCGGTGGGGCGGGCCCACCGCGATGCCGGCCTGGGTCGCCGCCTCAAGGCCTACCAACGAGCCCGACTGCTCGAGAAGGGGGTGGAGACCATGTTCTGGACCTTCGACCCCCTCCAGGCTCGGAATGCCCATCTGAACCTCCATCATCTGGGCGCCGTCGTGCGGGAGTACCGAGAGAACATGTACGGTGACACGGACTCGCCCCTCCACGCCGGCATCGGTACGGACCGCTTCGTGGCCCGGTGGGAGATGACGAGCCCCCGGGTGGTGGCCCGGATGGACGGGGCCGGTCCCCCCGGGGACGTCCTGGACCCTGACGGAGCCCTTCGCGTGTTGGGGTGGGTGGAGAGAGAGGACGGGCGCCCGGCCCCTGGCGAGCCGGACCTCGCCGCCGTCGACGAGTCGGCGCCGGGCGGGCTCCTCATGGCCATCCCGTCGAACCTCCCCACACTCATGCACGCCGACCCGGGGCTGGCTCGGGCGTGGCGTGAGGCCACCCGGGCCATCTGCCGCGCCGTCCTGGACCGCGGCGGGGAGGTTCGCGAGTTCTACCGTGGCCCCCTCACCTCCGACTACCTGCTGACACCATGACCTCTTCCCATCCCTCCCTCGCCATCCTCGGGGCCGGTCCCGTGGGGCTCGAAGCCGCCCTCGCCGCCGTCGACCATGGGCTGTCCTTCGCGCTGTACGAAGCCGGACCCCAGGTGGGCCATCATGTGCGGCAGTGGGGCCATGTGCGCCTCTTCACCCCCTGGGAGCTGAACGCCTCCCCGCGGGCGCGGCGGCATCTCTCCGACGCGGGGATCCACCTCCCCGACGGCGACCGACGGCCCACCGGAAAGGAGCTGGTGACGGAGCTCCTGGAGCCTCTGGCGGCCCTCCCGGCGGTGGCCCCGTCGGTGCGCACCGGGGTCCGGGTGATGCGGGTGGGTCGGGAGGGACTCCTGAAAAGCGACGAGATCGGGACGGGGGCGCGGGCCGGTCGTCCCTTCCGTCTCCTACTTCGCGACGGCGACGGACGGGAGTGGGTGGAGCGGGCCGACGCGGTGCTGGACTGTACGGGAACCTGGGGCCAACCCAACGCCCTGGGCGTCGGGGGCGTCCCGGCCCCGGGCGAGGCCGCGGCCAGGGAGCGGATGATGCGAGGAATCCCCACCCCGGAGGAGTTGGAGGGCTGGGCCGGCCGACGGATTCTCCTGGTGGGTGCGGGGCACTCGGCCCAGACCGCGGCGCGAGGGCTGGGGGAGCTGGTCCGCAGCCGGCCCGGGACGCGGGTGGTGTGGGCCCTCAGGAACCCGGAGCCGTCCTTCCGCCTGGACGACGACCCCCTCCCGGCTCGGGAGACGTTGCACCGGGAGGCCGAGCGGTTGGCGGGGGCTCCGTCCGCGGAAGTGGCCGACGGCTTCGAGGCGGTGCGGGGCGCCACGGTGGAGTCGTTGGAGCCGGGGGAGGGCGGGGCCCTCCGGGTCACCCTTCGATTGCAGGGGGGATCCGGAGGGGAGACGTCGCCAGGGTCCCGGGTGGAGGTCGTGGACGAGATCCTGTCCCTCACTGGATCGGTGGGGGACGGGGCCCTCTACCGGCAGCTCCAGGTCCACGAGTGCTACGCGACCCTCGGGCCCATGGGTCTCTCTGCGGCCCTCCTCGGCGCCGAAGGCGGGAGCGACTGCATGACCCAGCCCACCCTCGGGGTGGACGCCCTCCGAACCCCGGAGCCGCAGTTCTTCATCCTCGGCTCCAAGGCCTACGGGCGGAACAGCACCTTCCTCCTCCGGGTGGGGTGGGAGCAGGTGGATCAGGTGATGCCCGCCCTGGCGCAGGAGCTCGAGGTCCTCGGGGACGAAGGGGCGGGTGCGCCGGACGCCGCAGCCCTGGCCGGAGCGGTCTCGTGAAGGTCGAGGGGGCGGTTCTCCGGGAGATCTCCCTCAGCCTGCGGGAGTTCTTCGAGATCAGCAGCGGCGGGAGGCAGCACCGTCGGATCCTCCTTCTCACGCTCTACGGGGAGGGGCACGAGGCCTGGAGTGAGTGCGTCGCCGCCGAGGACCCGGCGTACTCCTACGAGACGACGGACACCGCCTGGCACATCCTCACCGACTTCATCCTCCCCGAGGTCGTCGGTCGGGAGGCCGAGACCCCGGGGGACCTCCTCGCCCCCGTGAGCTGGATCCGTGGGCATCGGATGGCGCGGGCGGCGGTGGAGATGGGGGGATGGGACCTGGCGGCGCGCATGGACGGCGTCTCCCTCGCCAGGAAGCTCGGCGGGACCCGCGACCGGGTCCGGGTGGGCGTGAGCGTGGGCCTTCAGAAGCGCGACGAGGCCCTTCACGAGAAGGTGGCCGGGTACGTGGAGGAGGGGTACGCCCGGGTGAAGATCAAGATCAAGCCTGGACGGGACATCGAGATGCTGGCGGGGCTTCGGGAGGCCTTTCCCGATCTCGAGCTCATGGCGGACGCCAACTCCGCCTACCGGCTGGCCGACGCTCCGCGACTTCGCGAGCTCGACCCTCTGGGCCTCCTCATGCTGGAGCAGCCGCTGGCGCATCACGACCTGGTGGAGCACGCCCGGCTTCAAGAGCAGCTGGAGACCCCCGTCTGCCTGGACGAGTCCATCACCCGGCCGGAGGATGCCGCGCTGGCCCTGGAGCTCGGCGCCGGGCGCATCATCAACATCAAGCCCGGTCGGGTGGGTGGGCTCGGACCTTCCATGGCCATCCACGACCTCATGCGGGACCGGGGGCTGGCCGTATGGTGCGGGGGGATGCTCGAATCCGGCGTGGGACGGGCCCACAACGTCGCCCTGGCATCTCTCCCCGGCTTCACCCTTCCCGGCGACATCTCTGCCAGCCGGAGGTACTGGGAGCGGGATGTGGTGGACCCGGAGTTCGTGGTGGAAGACGGCCACGTCCGGGTGCCCGAGGGCCCCGGGATGGGGGTGGAGCCGGACCGGGAGCGCATCGAATCCCTCACCCAGAGGGTGGCGAGCTTCGGGACCACCTGAGGGACCTTCACCGGCGGCTTCGTGGTTCAACACCTATGTTGACCGCGGCACATCCCCCCCAGGAATCGCACAGGAGCCGCCATGATTCTGCCCACGCTGCGCGCAAGCTTCGGACGAAGAGATGCGCTCCACCTCGTGGAGCTCATCGCAGCCGACGACGACGAGCTCCGGGCCACCATCCGGACCCGCCTGGAAGAGGACGGCCTCGACAGCCTCCTCGACGACCCGCGGGTCCTCAACGCCCTCCTCACCGAGACCACGGTCTCCCTCAGCCCCGCCCAGGTCTTCTACGTCCTCGTCCGGCAGAGCCTCCTCGAGGCCGGGGTCACCGACCGGGGCACCGCGGACTACGTGGCTTCGTTGGTGGTCCGCTTCGGCCAGGGCAGGAGAGCGTATCGCATCACCGACGACGCCCCGGAGGAGTTCCGATACCTGGTGGACATGGTCCTGCGCCTCACCGAGGCTGGCCACCGGGAGGCGTTTCTCCTCCGCACCCACCTGGGCAACTACTCCCTCTGGCTCACCGGGTTCTTTCCCGACTTCGTGGAGTCCCGGGTCAACCGCCGTGGCGCGCCTCCCCTGAGCTACTACGAGGAGATGGGACGGGTAGGATACCAGATGGCCTCCCGCTCCCCCGAAGCGGAGCGGTACGGGCTGGGGGAGCTCCTCGAGGCGGTGGCCGGTCGGTTCCCGGACGTGCGTAGAGCCCTCAACCGGATCGCGGACCGCCACCTGTGGCAGGGTGCAGGTGATCCGGTGGGACGTCTGCTGCGCGAGGTGGGGCACAAGGCTTCCTGCTGGAGTACCCGGGGCTCGGGTGCGGCGAGACATCCCCTCGATCACACCCCCTCGACCTTCCGGATGCATCCGGGGCAGTACCTCCAGCCTGGCTCCAGACGGTGCCCGCATCGGCAAGAACGGAAGCGGGCTCGCCCGCACCCCGGGCAGGCCCGCGCCGCCGACGGCATCTCCGTACCGCACCCTTCGCACGGCCGGGAGGCCCCGGGATCGGCGTGGAGGACCCGTCCTATTTCATGGGGGGTGGTGAGGCCCTCCGCCGCCACCCGGCGGGCGTCCTCGGCCAGGGACTGCATGCCCCCGTCCCGGGCGAGGCGACGGAGCTCGCCGGTGGAGGCGCCCTGGGTGGTGGCATCCCGCATCCGGTCCGTCACCGTGAGGACCTGGAAGACCCCCGTCCTGCCCTGGTAGCCCTCGTGGCATGCCTCGCACCCCCGTCCCCGGCAGGCCCGGCAGATGCGGCGTACGAGGCGCTGGGCCACCACCCCGGTGAGCCCTCCGGCCACGAGGAAGGGCGGCACGCCCATGTCCAGCAGCCGGGTCACGGCCCCGGCGGCGTCGTTGGTGTGCAGGGTGGACAGGACCAGGTGTCCGGTCACCGCCGCGGCCATGGCGATCTCCGCCGTCTCCCGATCCCGGATCTCTCCCACCATCACCACGTCCGGATCCTGACGGAGGAGCGCCCGGAGGGCTTCGGCGAAGCCCAGGCCCGCCGGA
>CAKZOQ010000143.1 GCA_937136445.1 uncultured Gemmatimonadota bacterium | reverse complement strand
GGGTGGACTGGGAGGGGATCGAGCTTCGGGGGCGGGTGCCCGCAGGGGCGGACTGACGAAGGCGAGACCGGGCTGACGCAAGGCTGCGGACGGCCCTTGTACAAGTTTCTGTTCGGTCTGTTCAGGATTTGTATAGGTTTGACCTCTGACGACCCCATTTCCAGGCCGCCCGTGTTCGATATCGCCCTCTTCTTTGCGCTAGCCCTTCCCGCCACCACGGCCCAGGAGGTTGTGGCGTCGTCGGGCCCGCCTGTGCCTCCGACGTCGGCCTCGGTGGCCGTCTCCAGGGATCACGACGGGTCCCGCGACGAGCTCTTCGTGCCGACTCCCTATGTGGTGGAGCCGGGGTTGGAGCTGGACGGGCGGCTGGACGAGACCGCCTGGGCCGATGCGCCGGTCCTTCGGGGATTCACGCAGTACGAGCCGTTGGAGGGCGTGCCCGCCGAGCAGGAGACGGAGATCCGGCTGTTGGTCACCGAGGACGCGGTGCACGTGGCCATCCGCGCCTTCGACACCGACCCCGATGGGGTGCGGGCGACGCTGACCGATCGGGACGGCTTCGGCCGCACCGATGACTACGTGCGCATCCTCCTGGACACCTTCGATGACCAGCGTCGCGCGTACGTCTTCCAGGTGAATCCGTTCGGCGTCCAGGGCGACGGTCTCTGGGTGGAGGGGCAGGGGGGCTATGGTGACCCCATCGACTGGAGCCTGGACCTGCTCTGGGATTCCCAGGGACGGCGGACTCCGGACGGGTGGGTCGCCGAACTCCGCATCCCCTTCAAGAGCCTTCGCTTCCCGGCGGCCCCGCTGCAGGATTGGGGTCTCCAGGTCACCCGCACGGTACGGCGGTCCGGCTTCGAGTCGTCCTGGGCGCCCATCGACGGAAACCAGGCCAACCGGCTGGCGCAGATGGGTCGGCTCCAGGGGCTTCAGGATCTGGACCCGGGGCTCTTCCTCGAGGTGAACCCGGTGCTCACAGGGACCCGCGTGGGTCAGGTGGAGGAGGACGGAACCGTCTTCCGCCGCCAGAGCCCCACCGGGGACTTCGGGCTGAACGTCACCTACGGCCTCACCTCGAACCTGACGCTGGACGGGACCTACAACCCGGACTTCAGCCAGGTGGAGGCCGACGCCGGCCAGATCACGGTGAACGAACGCTTCGACGTCTTCCTGCCGGAGCGGCGGCCCTTCTTCCTGGAGGGTGCGGACGTCTTCGACATGCCACAGAATCTGGTCTACACCCGCTCCGTGGTGCAGCCCGTGGGCGCGACGAAGCTGTCCGGGAAGATGGGAGAGACGCAGATCGCCTACCTCGGTGCCGTGGACGCCGCCAACCCGGATGTCTCCGCCACCCGGCCGGTGGTCAACCTGCTTCGCGTGAAGCGCGACGTGGGCGGAAGTTCGACCGTGGGGGCCGTGTATACCGATCGCACCCGCCCGGGCGAGGCGTACAACCGCGTCTTCGGCGCCGATGGACGCTTCGTCCTCGCCGACCGGTACACCGTGGAGGTCATGGCCGCCGGGAGCGCCGACGGGGTGACGGGGGAGGCTACCGACTGGGGGTCGCTCATGTCCGCACGCTTCGATCGGGCGAGCCGGAGCCTGGACCTCGAGGCCTCCTTCGAGGACGTCAGCGAGGCGTTCCGGGCCCGGAGTGGATTCATCCGCCGTACCGGGACCTCGCAGGCCCGGTTGGAGACGGGCTGGAGCTTCCGCGGCGGGCGCGGCGCCTTCGTGGAGCGGGTGAGCCCAGGGCTCGAGGTCCAGGGCTACTGGAACCGGGACGACTTCTGGGCGGGTCGCGGCCCCGAGGAGGCCGAGGTTCAGGCCGACGTCCGCGCCAGCTTTCGCGGGAATCTGTCGGCGTACCTCGGCTGGTCCCGCACCGCCTTCTCGTTCGACGAGGCCGGCTACGAGGGCCTCTTCGTCGGGCCGGGCACCGAGCCACTCACGGTCGCCCAGGGCCGCTTCGGCGCGCTGGACCGTCTGCGCGTCCGCGGGGGCGTCGGAACCTGGGAGGCCGTACGCTTCGGGTTCGGCGGCTCTGTGGGGGAGCAGCCCATCTTCTCCCGGTCCGCCGGGGTGCCGCTGGGAGTGGCGAACGCTGTGGGCTTCGAGGCGGATGTGTCGCTCTATCCCACCACCTCCCTCTCTGCGGACCTCGCGGTGCGCCACGAGCGGCTGACCCGGCAGCGGGACGGGTCGGAGTACTCCAGCGCCACCATCCCGCGGCTGGAGACGCGCTATCAGTTCAACCGGGCCCTCTTCGTCCGCTTCATCGGCGAGTACGCCAGCCAGGAGCGCGCCGCGCAGCTCGACCCGGTGGATGGCCGTCCGCTGTATGCCTGCGAGGCCGACGAGGGGTGTGAGCTCCAGAGCGGCAGCGATGCGCACGACTTCTCGCTGGAGGCGTTGGTGGGCTACGAGCCCTCCCCCGGCACGGTCTTCTTCCTTGGCTACACCCGCCAGATGGAGGACCCGTACGGCTTTCGGTTCCGCGATCTGCGCACCCGTGCCGACGGTCTCTTCGTGAAGCTGAGCTACCGCTTCCGGATGTAGGGCGGGGGGAGACGGCGGGGAGCGTCGGGCGCCCCGGTCACGGGCCAGGGAGCTCTGCTGCGTTGTCGTGGGACCTACCGGCCGTCTGGGGCCCTACCCGGCGTGCTGCGCGGACACCATGCCCCTAGTCCCCGCCCTGGAGAAGCTCCGCCGCCAGCGCGGTCCGCGTGCTCACGCCCAGCTTCCGATAGATGCGCGAGAGGTGGGTGCCCACCGTCCGGTGGGAGATGCCCAGCGCCTTCCCGATGGCCTTGTTGGAGTCGCCCCGGGAGGCCAGATCGGCTACCTCCGCCTCCCGCTCGGTGAGGAGCTCCATCCGCGTCTCGGCCCCCCGGGGGGGCGGGCGTGCGCCGATCTCCCGAAACATGCCGCGGGTCTTGTCGAGTTCGGGGACGGCGCCCATCTCCTCGAACTGGGCGTGGACCTGTTCGAGCTGACCAAGGGCCTCGTCCCGCCGACCCAGCTCCGCCAGACGTCCGGCGAGCTGACGGCGCAGGCGGGCGGCGTCGGGGACCATGGGGATGCCGTCCAGCGTGTCGGCAGCCTCCCCCAGGAGCTCGGCAGCGCGGGCCGTGTCACCGTCCAGCCAGGCCCGGAGCGCCTCGGCGGCGTCGGCCCAGGCGAGTCCCAGCTGGTGTCCCAGGGCGGCGGAGTCCTCCCGGAGCCGGCGCCCGAGCTGCGCCGCCTCGTCCATCCGCCGGGCCCGGAGGAGGGATTCGGCGAGCACCGGGAGGAGCTGGTAGATGCCCCAGACCACGTATCCGACCCCGCTGGCCAGGGCCAGCCCCGTCTGCGAGAGGGCGATGGCCTCGTCGTGCCGGTCCTGCTCCATGGCCAGGTGGGCCATGCCGGCCTGGGCGGCCACCCGGGCGTGGATGTCGGAGGCCAGCGCGCCGTCGGGGCCGGCCTTGGCCCAGGCCTCCTCGAAGTAGGCCCGGGAGGCCTCCACGTCGCCCTGACGGAGGAGGATGTTCGCCGTCCACACCAGGAGTCGGACCAGGAGCGGCTGCTGGTCCAGCACCCGGGCCAGGCGGATGGCCTCCTCGCCCACGGCGAGCCCCTCGTTCCAGCTCCCGGTGGCCCAGGAGTAGTGGATTTCGAGCTCCGCCAGGAGGAGCCGTCGGAGAGGGGACCGGAGTCCCGCCTCCACCTTCCGGAGATCCTCCAGCGCCTCCACGAACCGCTCGCCGTCGCCGGTGAGGCCGTGGACCACCGCCCGCGCCCAGTGGATGGACCAGGAGAGATCGAGCTCGCCCACCTCCCGGGAGAGCCGCTGGGCCTCCTGTCCGTGGCTCCACGCCCGTTCCGTGTCGCCCCGCCAGGCGTAGGCCATGAAGAGGCCGCGCTCGTACCGGGCGCGCAGGGCGTCGGGCATGGCGTCCGGCGGCGCTCCCTCGAGCCCGTCCTGGAGGGTGGTGGCGGCCTCGTCCAGCCGTCCCAGCTCCTGCAGGCAGGTGCCTCGGGCCAGGTCGATGCGCGCCAGCAGCTCCCCGTCGCCGGCGACCTCCCCCCGCGTCCGGGCATCCGATAGGAGCTCCAACGCCCGTTCCCGATCGCCCTGCCAGTAGGCGGCGAGGCCCAGGGAGCGAAGTGCGTCGGCGGCGGCGGCCGTGTCCTCCAGGTGGTCGGCGGTCTCCAGGGCCTCCTGCAGGAGCGCTTCCCCCTCGGCGTAGTGGCCCTGGAGCTGGAGGCTGCGTGCCAGACCCGTCCGGGCCTCGTGGTCGGCCTCACCTGGGTCGGCCTTCAGGACGAACCGGTAGCAGTGCTCGGCGTGGGTGTGCACGCCCACCTCCAGCGCCACCTCCGCCGCGTTGAGGAGGGCGGCCCGGCCCGGCGCCGTCAGCTCCGAGGGAGGCGTACGGAGGAGGTGGTTGGCCACCTCGAAGGCGCCGCTGGTGGGGTCGGCGGAGGAGCGGCGCTCCAGCAGCGCGGAGGCGATGCGGGCGTGAAGGTGGGGCCTCCGGGCTCGGGGGATGCGCTCGTAGACGGCGGTGCGCTGAAGGTCGTGGGGGAAGGCCCAGGCGGGGACCACGTTGGACTCGTCCCGCTCCAGGAGCCCCCGACCCACGATCTCCTCGAGGGCGTCGAGGAAGGTGTCCCGGTCCAGCTCGGTGACCCGGCCGAGGAGGTCCTCCGGCGCCCCCCTGGCCAGCGCCGCCGCGTGCTCCGCGAGGGTGCGGGCCGGGTCGGAAAGTCGGTCGAGGCGGGTGGTGAGGAGGGCCTCAAGGCTCTCGGGGACCACCAGGTCCCGGTCCACCCACCCCACCCAGGCGCCGTCCTCCTCCCTGAGCCGCCCGGAGTCGGTCCAGGTCTGGAGGAGCTCCCGCAGGTACAGGGGATTGCCCCCGGTCCACCGGTGCAGGTCCCGGGCCGTTTCTTCCGCCAGGCCCCTCGAGAGCTCGAAGGTCTGCCGCAGCAGGTCGCTCAGGTCGTCCTCCTCCAGCGGGCGGAGGGTGAGGCTCGACAGGCGACCGAGGCTCGTCAGCGAGCGCCGGACCCGGTCGAGATGGGGCGGGACCGACCCGTCCTCCAGTCGGACCACGCCCACGATCCCCAGGGCCGCGGAGTGCTCGTCCAGGGAGCGGAGGAGGAAGTGCAGGAGGTCCAGCGAGGGCTCGTCGGCCCACTGGAGGTCGTCCAGCAGCAGGATGAGCGGTCGGTCCCGCGTCAGCCCGAAGAGGAGGTCGCGAAGGATCCAGCGGAGGCGGTGCGTCGTCTCGTCGGAGGTGAGGTTCCGGGGGGCCGCCTCGTCGTCGGGGAAGGGAAGGACGCCGGGAAGGAGCACCGACAGCTCCCGGGACCAGCCGCGGGTGAGGACCTCCAGGCGGTGCTCCTCCAGCCCCCGGACCACCGGAGCCAGCGCCTCGGCGAAGACGGCGTAGGGGGTGCCGGCCTCCAGCTCGAAGGCCCGCCCGCCGGCCCAGCGCGTGTCGTCGCCGGCGGCGGACCGGGCGGCCTCCACCAGCCGGCTCTTGCCGATGCCGGGGGCGCCCTGGACGAGGAGTCCGCCGGGCTGGCCGTCCCGGACGCCGTCGAGGAGGCTCTGGACGTCGGCCAGCTCGGAGGTGCGTCCGACGAAGGGGAGGCTGGGAATCATGGGAGACGCTCCGGATGGTATCCGCGAGTGTACGCCGCAGGACCGGCGGGCACCATGGCGCGGAGGAGGGCGCCGGGGGGCTGCATCGGGCCCGTCATCCCAGGATCCATCCGATGAGGGTGGTGATCCGCGGGCCTCCGTCGCTGATGCCGACCCCCACGTTGAGTGGGACGTACATCTCGCCGAAGGGGAGGGTCGTGCCGCCGAAGACCTGGAGGGAGGTGGTGCGGATCTCCGCCTGCGGGTTGTAGCTCAGGCTGGGCCCCACGCCGAACTCCAGGCCGGACTCGGTGCGGTAGCCGGCGAGCCAGGCCACGGAGAGGTTGTACTCGTCGGACTCCAGTCCGCCCAGGAGGACCACCCACTCCATGAGGGCCTGGTTGCCGCTCTCCAGCGACACGATCTGGGTTTCGAACTGCCAGCCGAACTGGGTCATGACGTTGCTGAGGTCCGCGTTCTGACGGGCCTCGGCGGTCTCGCCGGTGAAGGTGGTGAAGCCGAATCGGGGGCCGCTCAGGGTCTGGCGGGGCAACTCCACCACCCGCTTGTCCTCCGGAACCTCCGGCGCCTGGCCGGCGAGGGAAGGGGGGAAGGCGAGGAGGACGAGGGCGAGGGCGCGGAGGACGACGTTGCGAAAGGACATGGTAGGCTCCGTTCGAGGAGGAATGTGAAGCGTTCGAACGGAGGATGGCATGTGACGGAGGCAGGATCCCTCCGTCATACGACGTACGGTCGGTCGGGGACTACGTACGCGGGCCCGGCTTCTCATCGGGACCCATGACCTCTGGGTCGCCTCGGCAGCGCTGGTGGCGGGCCTTCCGCTCGGTCGCGCGGAACGAACGGGAGTTCCGGAGGGTGCCCGGATGGGTGGCCGCCAGCTACTAGGCGACCGTCCGCACCAGCCGCTGCGGCCCCGGCCCCTCCAGCCTCCGCAGTTCCCCCCGGACCTCCAGCTCCAGCTTCACGGTGGTGGTATGCCACCCCACCGAACCCAGTCCATCAC
>CAKZOQ010000142.1 GCA_937136445.1 uncultured Gemmatimonadota bacterium | reverse complement strand
CCACGCCTGCGGCAGGAAGGGCCCAGCGGCGACCCCGGACCTCCGCCGCGGCCCCCACGGAGCGATGCAGGAGCCAGAACCCACCCAGGGTGCCGGCCGCCGCCCAGAGCTCGATGTGGAGCTGGCCTGCCGCGTAGAGCACGGGAAAGCTCGTACCCAGGAGACCTACCGTCCCTGCCAGTGCATGGCCCCGCGCTCCCCGGTCCCTCGCCCAGGCGGCGACGATCCCCACGAGCACGACCAGCCCCGCCAGATTGGTCAGGCGTCCCGCTGTCAGGGGGTCGATCCCCGTCCCGGCCACGAGCCGGGCCAGGGCCAGCACCAGGGGAGGGTAGTTCAGCACGCGGAAGGGTGGGCCGTCCTCCAGGGACGGGTAGAGGGCGGCGCCCTCCATCCAGGACCGCAGGTGGTCCGCCAGCTCCCCGGCGGTGTAGTCTGGATCCACCGGCAGGAGGAGAAGCGCCACGCTCCACGCCGAGGCCACCGCCAGGAACCAGGCAAGCTGGGTCCAGCCGAGGATCCGGGTCCGTCGAGAGGGGGAGGGTGCGATGAAAGGAGCCTTCCAGGGACAGGCACCGCGCGGGTGCGACCGAGGCCGGGGAGGACCGACGAGGCGTGGGGTCGGTTATTATGGATCGCGGGCAGAGGCGCCCACAAGGACCGCCTCCCCTCGCCTGGCCGACCCCTTCCGGACTCCGATGGACCGCACCCACTCCCGCCCGACATCCCGTCGCGCCACCCGCCCCTCGGGGGGCCGGTGGGGGCGTCGGGGCGTCTGGGCAGGTATTCTGCTGGGCCTCGCAGTAGGCCTTTCGCCGGTAGACGCCGCCGGCCAGGAGGGGCCCGACGCCTGTCCCCTCGGAACGGTGGAGCGGATCGAGATCCGGAACCACTCCCTCTTCCGGCCGACGGACATCCAGGACCACGACTTCCGATGGGCGCTGGGATTCGCCAACTGGGCGCATGTCCGAACCCGGGCCGACTACCTCCGGAACGAGCTTCTGGTCCAGGAGGGGGACTGCTATCACCCCGACCGGGCCGATGAAGCGGCACGCTTCCTCCGGGAGCTGGACTTCATCGCCCGGGTGGAGATCCGGGCGCGAGACACCGGCGAGTCCGGGCGGGCCCTGGAGGTGGAGACGTGGGACGAGTGGAGCACTCAGGTGGGGATCGACTTCGACGTGGAGAACGCCTTCCAGTTCAAAGGCTTCTACCTCCGGGAGAAGAACGTCCTGGGACGGGGCCTTCGCCTCGGGTTCCGCTACCGGGATTTCCGGGAGCGCCAGGACCGGAATCTGACCCTCTCCACCACCCGGTTCCTGGGGACCCGGGCCGACGCCTCGCTCGGAGCCGGGACCACACGCATCGGCCACTACGTCCGGCAGGCCGTGTCGTATCCCTTCCAGAGCGAGGCCAGCCGATGGGCCTGGCAGAGTGAGCTCCGGGCGGAGGACCAGGAGTTCAGCTACCTCACCGGCGATCTGGACGGTCTCTCCCACGTCCTGCTCCCCCTCTCCGACCTGGCGGGCAGAGCCCGGCTGGAGCGCCGCTTCGGACGGCCCGGAGCTCTGTGGATCCTGGGAGGCGAGGCCAACCTCCTTCGCCGGCGGGCAGACCGGGATCCCCGACAGGTCGTCCTGGGTGACTTCGACGCCGCGGTGCCTGCGGCGGACTCGCTGCTTGGGGAGCTCACGCCACACCGGAGCCCCGACTCCTACCTCGAGGTCGGCACCACCGTCGGGTTCCGGCGATTCCGGTTCACCACCGGGCAGGGCCTGGATCGCGTCACAGGCGTCCAGAACGTGGCGCTGGGAAGCGAGCTCTCCCTCACCCTCGGTCGATCCCTCCACACCTTCGGCACCTCCAGTGGCTACACCTGGGGCCGGGTGGTGGGGTTCGCCAGCGGGCAGGCGGGACCGCTGCTGGCCAACACGCTCCTGGAAGGGAGTGGCCGCCGGTTGGACCGCCCCAGGGGAAGCGAATCCCGGTGGAGGGACTTCTCCCTCCGGACCCGGAGTCGGGCCTACGTCCAACCGGGGTCCACCGCTCGTCACACCACCCTCGCCACCGTCGACCTGCGCTGGCGTGGCCACCTGGACCAGCCCCATCAGATGGCGCTGGGCGGGGAGGGTGGTGTTCGCAGCTACCAGGAGGACGAGGTGCCCGTGAGCAGCCGGCTCACCGCCTCGCTGGAGCAGCAGCTCAATCTCACGCTGTTCGCACCGGCGCTGGACCTGGGCCTCACCGTCTTCGGCGACCTGGGGCGGGGCTGGGCCGGTTCGGTCCCCTTCGCCCAGGACACCGGTTGGCGGGCGGCGGTGGGAGCCGGCCTCCGCCTGGGGTTCCCGGCGGGCACGGATGCCGTGACGCGACTGGAGCTCGCCTGGCCCGTGGGCGGGCCCGATCCCGGCCGTGGCCCGGTGTTCCGCACGTACTGGGCCCCGGCCCTGACCTCCCGATGATCGCCGTGCGCGTTCTCGTGGGGCTGGTGGGGATGATGACGCTGGGAGGAGCCGAAGGCCTCCTGGGGCAGACGGCCGGGCCGCAGGGGCGCCTGACGCCTTCCGCGGTGGAAGTCTCCGACTCGCTCCTGTACGCAGGGGAGCTTCGTCGGGCCTACGAGGTCCTGGATGCCCGGCTGGAGTTCGAGCCGGCGGACTTCGCCGCAGGATGGCGGGCGGTACGCGCCGCGCTGGGCCTGGGGATCCTGGGCGAGGACCACGAGACGCGGCTGGCCTGGCTGCGGCTGGCGGACGAGCGAGGGAGGCGGCTCCTGGACCACCACCCCGAAGAGGTCGAGGCTCTGGCTTGGGCCGCGGCGGCCCGGGGACGGAGAGCGCTCGCCGAGGACGGATCCCGGACCCTGGCGAGGCTCGCGGACGAGGTCATCGAGCTCACCGATCGGGCGTTGGAGAAGGATCCGGATCACCCGCTGGCCAACCACGTCCGCGGCAAGATCAACCAGGAGGGCATGCGCCTCCCGGGGATGGTCCGCTTCATGGGCCGCCTCCTCCTGGGTGCGGAGGTCCTCTCCAGGACGAGCTGGGAGGAGGCGGAGGCCCGGGGTCGCACCGCCGTGGAGCAGGCGCCGGGGATGCTCCTCTTCCACCTGGAGTTGGCGGAGACCTACCGGTACCAGGAGAAGTGGGCGGCGGCGGAGGCCGCCTACCGGGACGGGCTCGCCCGACCCGATTCACTCCCGGTGGACGTGGAGTTCCGACGGATCATGGAAGAGCGACTCGCGGAGGTACAGGCGGAGCGGGACGAGGACCCGTGAGGGTCGCCCTGGTAACGGACTGGTATCATCCCCGGGTGGGCGGCATCGAGTCCCACGTGGCGGCGCTGGCAGGCCAGCTCCGCCAGCGGGGGGTGGACGCCCGGGTGCTCACCCCCTGGCCGGGCGAAGACACCGTCGGCGGCGTTCCCGTGCGCCGACTGGAGGTGCCGGTGCTCCCGGGACTGGGCGTCCCCGGGTCCATTCCACGCCTGGCCCGGGCTCTGTTGCAGGCGCTCCAGGCGGAGGAGCCGACGGTGGTCCACGGACACATGAGCCTCGGCTCACCCACCTCCATCGTGGCGGGATGGGCGGCCGACCGGCTCGGACTGCCCGGGAAGAAATAGTTCTTCATGTTTCTTGGCCAGTCCCACCACCGGGATCCGGTCGAGGCCGATGCCGCGCAGGATCTCC
>CAKZOQ010000141.1 GCA_937136445.1 uncultured Gemmatimonadota bacterium | reverse complement strand
GGCGCCGGTCTCTTCGGCCGGTCGGTCCTCCGGGCCACGGCCGCCGACCCGGGCTTCGAGGCGGACCGCGTGGCCTTCTTCTCCGTCCCGTCTGCTCAGAGGCCTGCCGAGGAGACCACCGAGGGGGGGGCGGGTATGGGGACCGCCGCCTCGTCGGGCGGGCGGCTCCTGGACGAGGTGGCGGCGCTGCCTGGCATCCAGGCGGTGGGCTGGGCCGAACACCTTCCCCTGGAAACGGCCCGCACGCCGGAGGCGATTCGGATGCCCGGGGTGGATCCGCCGCCGGGCCGGGAGGAGTGGACGGTGGACGTCCGCCGGATCGGCGGCGGATACCTCGAGGTGCTGAACGTTCCCCTCCTGGCAGGGCGGCCGTTCACGGCGGCGGAGGTGCGGGACGGGTCCGGGGTGGCGGTGGTGAGCCGGGCCTTCACCGACCGGTGGGGCGAGGCCGCGTCGGTGGGGCGGACGCTCGAAGTGGGTGGACGGATCGTGCGGGTGGTGGGGGTGGCGGGGGACGCCCGCTTCATCGTCCAGGACCCCTCCCCGGATCCGCTGGTCTACCTGCCTGCCCGCCACCCGGCGCCACGGGAGGCGGACGCCGTGCTTCTCCGGGCGAACGACCCCCTGGGCTCGGCCCGGGGCGTGACCGGGGTGGTGGGGCGGCTCTTCCCCAACCGGTCGGCGCCGGTCCTCCGAACCCCTCGTCAGGTGCTCCGTCAGGCCCTCTTCCCGCAGCGGGTGGCTCTGGTCCTCGTCGGCGGCATGGGACTGGTGGCGCTGCTGCTCGCCTCGCTGGGGCTCTACGGCGTGGTCCAGCTCGCGGTGACCCGCGACCGGCGACAGCTCGGGGTGCGACGGGCGTTGGGTGGCGGTCCCTCTGCGCTCCTGGGCTCGGTCCTCCGCCGGGGCTTCGTGGTGGCGGCGGTGGGGACGGGGGTGGGGCTGGGGCTGGCGGCCCTCCTGGCGCCGGGGGTCGCGCCGCTCCTGGTGGCGGTCTCCCCGCGCGACCCGCTGACCTTCGTGGTGGTGGCCGTCGCCTTCCTCGCCGTGGCCCTCCTGGCCAGCGTGCTTCCTGCGGCCCGGGCCCTGGCCATCGATCCCGCCGAGGTCCTCCGCGGCGACTGATGTGGGCTGGTCCCGGGTGGCGGGGCTGGTCCCGGGTGGCTGTGGGGCGGGTCGTGTCCTAGGTAGCGCCGGGGCGGGCGGTACGTCGGATGACGGACGTCGATCCGGTCGGGCTGGCGGCATCCTCGGATCATGCGACGACCCTCGCGGCAGCGGATCGGCCGCTTCCAAGGGGGTCATGATCCGAGGAGGAATCCATGAGATATCCGATCCTGGCCCTTGTCCTGGTCCTTGGCTTGGCGGCCATCTGGCCGGCGACCGCTCGCGCCCAGGTGGTCGACCTGACCCCCGACCGAGAGTCGGTGATCGCCCTGGGATGGAGCAAGCCCTTCGTAGGCGACTCCGACCTGGGGTTCGCCACCTCGTCCCTCCTGTTCCGCTCCCTCTTCCGGGTCTCCGACCGGACGCGGCTCGTGGGGGATCTGGGCATCTCCCACGCGCGGTTCGGAGGCACGTCGGCCACCAGCCTTTCGAACCTGGAGGTCGGTGTGGTGGTGGTGGACGCGGAGGCCGACCCCGTCGCCCGCTTCACGGCGAGCCTTCCCACCGCCTCGGATCTCCAGGGGGAAGGTGCGGCCGCCTTCACGGGAGCCCTCGGCGCGCCCCTTCGTCTGGAGCGGTACCTTCCGGACCTCTGGGCGGTGAGCGGCTTCTTCACGCCGACGAAGCGACAGGGGGCCCGACAGATGGGCCTCCGGCTCGGAGGGACCGTCCTGCGGCCCGACGGCGGCGACACCGAGGTCCTGGCCCGATACGGGGCCTGGGTGCGCGGGGGCGGTTCCGTCCGGTTCGGGGTCGAGGTCCACGGGCAGGCCATCCTCACCCAGGACGACCTGAGCCTCGGAGAGCGAACCGACCACGAGATCGTGGGGACCCTCGGGTTCGGAGAGGGAGGGATACGCCCCGACCTCTTCGTCCGCGTGCCCCTGGTGGAGGACGGCTTCGGGGACGCGGTGGACCTGGTGGCGGGGATCCGGCTGACCTTCTGACGCGCGGTTCTCCGGACCGCGCGGACACGACCCCGGGCCGTCGATCCGGTCCGGGGTCGACCCGCCCCCGGTGGGGCCGACACGCAACCCTTTCCTCGCGGCTTCTGTCGCAGTATCTGTAGATCGACCGTTATCAGTCATGTGACAGATAGTAGGCGACGTGCCATGGATCCTACCGAACACCTGCCCCTCTCCCCGCGTGACCTGATGATCCTGGCGGTCCTGGCGGAGGGGCCCAACCACGGCTACGGCCTCATCAAGGCGGTGGAGGCCCGCTCCCGTTCGGGGGTGCTCCTGGACCCGGCGAACCTCTACCGGACCCTCCGCCGGATGCGTTCCCTGGCCTGGATCGAGGATCTGGACGACGAAGCCGGACGACGTCGGACCCACCGCATCACCCGGGAGGGCCGGGCGGTGCTGAAGGCCGAGTTGGGACGGCTGGAACGGCTCCTGGCCGACGCTCGTCCGGCGGTGGCGGGGGAGGGATGAGGCGGCGGCCTGTGGTTCGTCTCTACGCGGCCCTCCTCCTCCTCCTGCCCCCGGACCTCCGGGGCTACCGCGGTGAGATGGTGGAGGCCTTCGAGCGGATGCAGGCCGAGGAGAAGGACCGGGGCGCTCGCCTCCGGATCACGGTGCGGGCGTTCGGGCGCCTGCCGGCGGTCATGGTGCTGGAGTGGCTGGAGCACCTGGGCGCCCGCCGGGCCCCGGGACGGACGACGACGACGGGAGGACGAAGGATGGAGCTGTTCCGCGATCTCCGACACGCCCTGCGCTCGCTGGCCAAGGCCCCCGCCTTCGCACTGGCCGCGGTGGGGTTGGTGGCCATCGGGGTGGGATCGGTGACCACCATCTTCTCGGTGGTGGACCACGTCCTTCTGCGGGCCCTTCCCTATCCGGACGAGGAGCGGCTCGTGTACCTCCAGAACGGCTCCCACTCCGGTCCCTTCTATCAGCGACTCGACGAGGTGGAGACCGTGGAGGTCTGGGCGGCCGCATCCAGCCGGGACGTGCGTCTCACCGGGAGCGGGGAGCCCCGCCTCCTGCCTCTCTCCCGGGTCACGCCGGGCTTCTGGGAACTCCTCGGCGCGAGGGCCGCGCGCGGCCGACTCCTGAACGCTTCCGACGGGAACGATGCGGTGGTGGTCTCCGGAGCGGCCTGGCGCAGCCGGTGGGGAGGCGACCCGGGGTTGGTGGGGCGGACGCTCCAGATCGACGGGGAGCCTGCCGTGGTCGTCGGGGTCCTGGATCCCGACTTCGAGGCACCCGAAGCGCTGGTGGACCCCGGAACGGAGTTCTGGCGCGCCTTCGACTGGACCGAAGAGTCCCTCCGCGACACCGACTTCAACCTCCTTCAGGTGGCGGGCCGGGTCCGGGTCGGTGTCGGCCTGGAGTCGGTCCAGGCCGGGGTGGACGGCCTCCTGGCTGCCCTCGCCGAGAGCGACGTCAACTTCCGCACCCGCGAAGGCGAGCTGGTGCGGGTCCCGGTGGTGAGCCTCGCCGAGGAGACGGTCTACGAGGTGCGCCGGGGGCTTGGGCTGCTCCTGGGGGCGGTGGGGCTCCTGCTGCTGGTGGCCTGCGCCAACCTCGCCCACCTCTTCCTGGCGCGGGGTCTCGGACGGACCCGGGAGATGGCGGTCCGGCGGGCGCTGGGGGCCCGCACCGGGGACCTCACCCGGCACCTCCTGGCCGAGAGCCTGGCGGTGGGGCTGGCGGGCGGGCTCGTGGGGACCCTTCTGGCGGCCGGGGGGCTCCGCCTCTTCACCGCGCTGAGTCCGACGGCCCTCCCCCGGGCAGCCAGCGTCTCGTTGGATCTCCGCATCCTGGGCTTCGCCCTCGGCATGGCGGTGCTGACGGCCGTCCTCTTCGGTCTGGTGCCGGCGCTCCGGGGGGTGGGTGCGGAGGTGAGCGATCATCTCCACGCCGGGGGTCGCACGGCCACCGGCACGCGCCACTCCCGACGACTGCGGCACGGGCTGGTGGCCGTGGAGGTGGCGTTGTCTCTGATTCTGGTGGCCAGCGCCGGGCTCCTGGTGCGGAGCTTCGTGGCCGTGCAAGCCCAGGAGACGGGCTTCCGCGTGGCGGACGTATGGACCGTGCCGCTGAGCCCTACCGGGGTGGAGACCGCCGAGGACCTCCTGAGCCTGATGGAGGGAATCGCAGCGGAGGCTGCGGGCATCCCCGGGGTCGCCGAGGCGGCGTGGGGCCTCACCATGCCCCTGGAACTCACCGGAGGAAACCGTTGCTGCTGGGGGACTCGCGGCGTGACCGTCGACAGCCGGGAGGTGGACGCACGGGTGTCGCTGCATCCGGTGAGCGCGGCGTACTTCGACCTCCTGGAACTGGAGCTCACGGCAGGGCGGAGCTGGAGCGCAGGGGAAGCTGCGGGCACGCCGGTGCCCGTCGTGCTCTCGGAGCCCCTGGCCGCCGCTGCCTTCGGCTCCGCGGCCGCCGCGGTGGGGCGGTCCTTCGAGGCCTCCTTCCCGGCGGTGGTGGTGGGCGTCACCGCGGACAACCGTCACTACGGGCTGGAGACCCCCCACGGGCCGGCCATCTACCTGCCGGTCGAGCACCTTCCCTTCGGCATCCCCAAGGCCCACCTGGCCGTGCGGGTCGAGGCGGCGGGGGTGACAGGGGATCTCCCCCGGGCCCTCCGCGAGGCGGTATGGAGCGAGGCGCCGGAGTTGCCCGTACCCACGGTCCGGAGTCTGGAGGGGTGGCTGGATCGCTCCACCGCCGAACGGCGCTTCCAGTCGGCGCTCTTCGGGACCTTCGCGACGCTTGCGCTCGTCCTGGCGGCCGTCGGTCTGTACGGGACCCTCCTCTACATGGCCGGGGAGCGGCGGAAGGAGGTGGGGATCCGCCTCGCGTTGGGAGCCACACGAGGCTCCGTGGAGCGGCGACTTCTCCGCTCAGGGCTGGGCCTGACCCTCGCCGGCGTCCTCCTGGGGCTGGGGGGGGCGTGGTATGCGGGCCGGCTCCTGGAGACCCAGATCTTCGGGGTGGAGCGGGGGGATCCGGCGACGCTCCTGGGGGCCGCGGGGGTTCTTCTGGCCACGGCGGCGGTGGCCTCCTGGCTCCCGGCCCGACGGGCGGGGCGGACGGATCCGGTGGAGACGCTCCGGACGGAGTAGGAGCGGGGTTCAGTCGGCGTAGGGCGGCCGGCAGGGGTCTCGCTCGCCA
>CAKZOQ010000140.1 GCA_937136445.1 uncultured Gemmatimonadota bacterium | reverse complement strand
CCACCAGGACGTCCCTTTCGACCGGGTGGTGGCCGAGGTCATGGGGGGACGACGGACGGAGGGCAGAGCCCCCTTCCTCTCCAGCCTCTTCACCTTCCAGGAGATCTCGAATCGCCCGTCGACCATCGGGGACCTGGAGATGCGGCAGGTCCACGTCGATCTTGGTGTGGCTCCTACGGACGTTCTCCTGGGGGTGATGGTCGGGGCGCGTGAGGCCATGGGGCTGATGGACTTCCATGCCCAGGCCTTCGAGCCCGCCACGGTGGATCGGATGGCCGCGAGCTTCCTCAGTGTGCTCCGAGACGCCCTGGACGACCCGGAGCTGGTCACCGAACGGCTGCGTCTGGCGACCCCTGCCTCGGTGCGGGCGTCCTCGGACCTGGAGGACCTCTTCGACCGGGACATCCGCGCCGAGGAGCGCGGGGAGGCGCCGCTCGGGGAGAGCCGCTGGGAGGATGTCACGCCCCTCCAGGAGGGGCTGTGGTTCGTGGAGCGGGCGCTCCCCGGAACCTCCCTGAACCACCGCGTCGCGTCGGTCCGGGTGACAGCGGCGCTCGAGCCCGGACGGCTGGACGAGGCCGCGGCTCTGCTGGCTGAGCAACACCCCGTGCTTCGGTCGGTCTTCGCGGAGCAGGACGGTCGCCCGAGGGTCCGGAGGCTGGAGGACATCCGTCCGGAGCTCCTGGTCCAGGCGCCGGTGGAGGAGGGTGAGGCCCAGAAGACGCTTGCCGCGCTGGCGGCGGAGCCCTTCGACCTCGAGGAAGGCCCGCTCCTCCGCGTGATCCTCCTGCCCCACCGGGACGGCGGCGCAATGGTGGCCGTCGTGGCGCACGGCCTCGTCGCCGACGGGCGCTCCGTGCGGCGGCTGCTCCAGGATCTCTCGGACGCCTACACCGGAACGGAGGGAGGGGACGCGGCGGCGGCCCGCGACTACGACGCCGTGGTGGGACGGTGGCTGGACTGGCTCGGTTCGGGTGAGGCTCGCGAGGCGGCGGCCTGGTGGACCGAGTACCTGAAGCCGCTTCCGGAGCCTATGGATCTGCCGACGGACTTCTCCCGACCGACCTCGTTGAGCCTCGTGTCGCGCCGGGAGGTCCGCGCGCTGCCGGAGGAGTCGGTGACCCACGCCCGGGCCCTGGCGGATGACGCCGGTGTGGACGGAGTCGAAGAGGTGGTGCTCGGCGCCCTCTTTGCTCTGCTGGCTCGCCTGTCGGGACAGGATGAGGTGGCCATCGGCGTCCTGGTTCGGCCGGGCTCGACGGAGGAAGCCGAAGTGGTAGGGTGCCTCGACAACCGTGTGGTGGTCCGGACCGCGCCGGGTTCGGACGATTCCTTCCGGACCCTCCTCCGCCGGGTTTCGTCGGAGATGGAGGCCGCCCGACAGCGGGCTCGCTACCCCTTCGGTCGGGTGGTGGAAGAGGTTCGACCCCCACGTGCGGTAGACCGGCACCCCCTCGTCCAGGTGGGCTTCTTCTCGGACGTGACGCCGGGCCGGATGGACTTCGGAGGAGGCCCTTCGGTCGAGATCCCGATGACCGAGGGCACCGAGCTCCTGGACCTCTCCGTCCGGGTATCCAGGGGACCCGGCAGTGGCTGGCGCGTGACGGTGGAGGGCGCCACGGATCTCTTCGCGGCGGCGACGGTGGCGGACATGGCGGCCCGACTGGACGCGGCGGTGTCCGCCCTGGTGGCCGAACCCGACCGGCCGTTGGAGGAGGTGGACCTCCTGCCGCCGAAGGAGCGTACGCTCCTCCTCGATACGCTGAACGAGACCCGGGCGCCTGTGCCGGCGTCGACGGTGGTCCACCGGCTCGCGGAGGTCGCCTCCGAGCGGTCGGAGGCCATCGCCCTGACCCAGGGTCGGGAAGCCATCTCGTACGGGCGTCTCTGGGAGCGGTCCGGCATGGTCGCCGCGGCACTCCAGGGCCTGGGGGTGGAGCGTGGGGAGGTCGTGGGTGTCTGCCTCCCCCGAAGCCCCGACATCGTCGTCACCCTCCTGGGCATCTGGAGATCGGGCGCCGCCTATCTGCCCCTGGACCCCGAATTCCCGGAGAGCCGGATCGGGTTCATGGTGGAGGATGCGGGGTGCCGGATCGTGGTGGACGATGGTTCGGCGGCGTTGGACGTCCTCGGCCGCACGGTCTCGCTCGACTCGCTGGAAGGGGGCGACGACGATTCCGGTGGCGACGGCCTGCCGGATGCCTCGACGCTGGCGTACGTGCGCTACACCTCCGGCTCCACCGGCCGACCGAAGGGTGTGGAGATCGAGCACGCGGCGCTCGCCAACTTCCTTGCCTCCATGGCGCGGGAGCCCGGGGTGCGCCGGGACGATGTGGTCCTGGCAACCACGACGCTCTCCTTCGACATCTCGGAGCTCGAGCTCTGGCTTCCCCTGTGGCAGGGAGGCCGGGTGGAGATCGCCGACGAAGACGACGTCTGGGATGGCGATGCGCTGCAGGACCGTCTGGACGCGTCCGGCGCCAACGTCCTCCAGGCCACCCCTGCGACCTGGAGGGTCCTCCTGGAGAGCGGGTGGGAGGGCCCTCTACGGCTCGCGCTCTGCGGAGGAGAGGCCTTTCCTCCGGAGCTGGTGGAACCCCTTCTCGGAGGCGCCGAGGAGGTCTGGAATCTCTACGGGCCCACCGAGACCACCATCTGGTCCACGGCCCACCGGGTCACTGGACCGGGAGAGGGCGTGGTGCCCATCGGTCGGCCCATCGCCAACACCCGCGTCTTCGTGCTGGACGCCCACCGTCGCCCGCTCCACCGCGGCAGTGAGGGCGAGCTGTGGATCGGTGGTGCGGGGCTCGCCCGGGGATATCGGGGGCGCCCCGAACTCACGGAGGCGGCCTTCGCGCCCGACCCGTTCCCGGCCGACCCGCCTCAGCCCGGGTCCCTGAAGGAGGGGGGGCGGCTCTACCGGACCGGCGACCGGGCGAGGTGGCGTCACGACGGACTTCTGGAGCACCGCGGCCGCTTCGACAACCAGGTCAAGGTGAACGGGTACCGCATCGAGCTGGGGGAGATCGAAACGGTCCTGGCCCGCCACGAAGCCGTTCAGCAGTCGGTGGTGACCGTCTCGGAGGTCGGTGCGGGAGGGGCCCGACTCGTGGCCTTCTTCGTGCGGCGGGATGGCCAGCGGACGATGGGAACGGAGCTTCGTCGATTCCTACGGGACCGCTTGCCCCGCTACATGGTGCCGGGCCTCATCAGCGAGATCGACGAGGTCCCGCTCACGCCCAACGGAAAGGTGGACCGGGGGGCGCTCCCCGATCTCCTGACCCCGACGGTCACCCGAGGGTTCGAGGAACCGGCGGGCGAGGTGGAGGCCTCCATCGCCGCGATCTGGTCCGAGCTCCTCGAGGTGGATCGCGTCGGCCGCAACGACAACTTCTTCGAGCTCGGGGGTCACTCGCTGCTGGCGATCCGAGCCGCGTCGCTCCTCGAGGACCGCCTCGGTTGGCGGATCAACCCGCGCTCCCTGTTTTTCCACACGCTCTCGGGGCTGGCCCAATCCCGCCCGGGGGCCCTGTCCGCCCCGGAATCCGGCGCCGGTCAGGCGGGGTAGTTCCTCCGGCCCGTCGCCCGACGCTCAGTTGCCCCGGCGCCTCCGGGCCATCCCCCGTTTCCGTTGTTCCGCCCGGTCCACCCCCTTCTGCGCCGCCTCGGCCGCTCCGTCGCCATTGCCGAGGTGGTCGGTGAGGGCCCGAATGGTGGGGAAGCGGTAGAGGTCCACCAGGGAGATGCTCTTCTGGGGGATCGCCGTGGAGAGCTTCCTGTGGAGCTGGACCACGAGGAGGGAGTGCCCCCCGATGTCGAAGAAGTTCTCCGCCACGCCCACCCGCTCCACGCCCAGGGTGCTTTGCCAGGCCTCGGCGATGGTCGTCTCCAGCTCGTTGGCCGGGGCCACGTAGGCTTCGTCCCGATCGGGACGCTGGACCTCCCGGGGCGCCGGCAGGGCGTTCCGATCGATCTTCCCGTTGGGGGTGAGCGGCATCCGCTCGAGCATCACCCAGGTGCCCGGCACCATGTACTGCGGGAGCAGCTCCCGAAGGTGAGCCTGGAGGGCGTCCGTGGAGGGTTCGGCTCCTGCGGCGACGACGTAGGCGGCAAGGCGCTGGTCGCCGGGCTGGTCCTCCCGGACGATGACGGAAGCGGAGCGGACGTCGGAGCGCTCCTCCAGGGCGGCCTCGATCTCGCCGAGCTCGATGCGGTAGCCGCGGATCTTCACCTGATGGTCCACGCGGCCGAGGAAGTCCAGGACGCCGTCGGTCCGGAAGGACGCCAGGTCCCCGGTCCAGTACATCCGGCTCCCGTCTCCGTCGAAGGGATCCGGCACGAAGCGCTCGTCGGTGAGTTCAGGCCGGCGGTGATACCCACGCGTTACCCCCGGACCGGCGATGTACAGGTCGCCGGGGACGCCGGCCGGAAGGGGCTGCCGGTTCGGGTCCAGGACGTACATCCGGGTGTTGGCGATGGGTCGACCGATGGGCATCTCCTCCACCTCTGCCGGGACGCGGTAGGTGGACGACCAGATGGTGGTCTCGGTGGGCCCATACATGTTCGTGAGGGTGGCGCCGGAGACCTCCATGAGCTCCCGGGCCAGCGCCGGCGGGAGGGCCTCTCCACCGACCATGAGGTGCTCCACGTCTCCCAGCGCCTCCCGGGCGTCCTCGTCGGCCAGGAGGAGGCGGGCCATGGAGGGGGTGCACTGGAGGTGCGTGACCCCGTGGCGATGGATCTGGGCCGCCAGCGAGTGGTCCTCCTCCGTTCCGACTGCCGCCGGGGGTCTATTGGACGCGTCGCGTACCGTCTTGAGCCAGGGGAGGCTCTCCATCACCTCGTCGGTGTCCACTCCGAAGTCCAGGAGGCAGGCGATCTCATCGACCCCGATGGCCTTGCACCGCTCCACCTGACGCAGGCAGGTCTCGGGGGTCCCGAAGAGCCCGCTGTTCTCGAAGTAGCGCTCGAAGGCGAACTCCAGGATCGCTTCTTCTTCCTCGGGGGCGAGGCTCTCCAGGTCCACGTCCTCCGGTTTGGCCCCGCCCTTGGGCCGCTTGAAGGCCGGGAAGCTCCAGGCGTATCCCAGCACCAGCTTCATGGAGGAGCCGAGGTAGTCCTTCATGGGTTGGCGGACGATCTCCCGCACTTCCTCATCGTCCTGGCCCACGAAGGTATGGAGCATGAGGGTGATGATCCCCGTCTCCGGATCGAATCCAGCCTCCGCCCGGGCCTCGCGGTAGATGGCGATCTTCTCCGCCACTTCGTCCACCGTCTGCCCCAGGAGGTGGGTGAGGACGTTGGCCCCCATCTCCCCGGCCTTCCGGTAGCTGTCCGGGTTGCCGGCGGTGGTCACCCAGAAGGGGAGCTCCTCCTGGACGGGCCGGGGGAGGGTGGTGACGGGGACCACCTCGCCCGTCGGGCTCTCGAATTCCACCGGCTCACCCCGCCACAGCTTCCGGACGATGTCGATCTGCTCCATCATGACCTGCTTGCTCTTCCCGAAGCTCTCCGGGCGGAGGATGAAGTCGTTGGGCTGCCATCCCGCGGCGAAGGAGAGTCCCACCCGTCCGTCGGAGAGGTTGTCCACCACCGCCCACTCCTCCGCCACCCGGATGGGGTGATGGAGGGGGGAGACGCAGCTCCCCGAGCGGATGGACAGGTTCGTGGTCGCCGTGGCCAGCGCGGCGCCGGTGACCGAGGGGTTGGGGAAGGGCCCGCCGAAGGCGTGGAAGTGTCGCTCGGGGGTCCAGACGGAGTCGAACCCGTTCTCGTCGAAGAAGCGGGCGCCTTCCAGCATGAGCCGATACTTCTCGGGCCCCGGGCCGTCGTCGTTGCCCCACATGAACAGACCGAAGTCCATGGGTCGGGCCGCTACCGCCGCATCCACCGCCACCTCGGATCCGTGGTCGTCTTCGGCGTGGACGACCACCGTGAAGCCCCGAGCGAGGGTCCAGAAGAGCTCCAGCACCGAGATGTCGAAGGAGAGACTGGTCACCGCCATCCAGACGCCGGGCGTCTCGTGCTCGATGACCCCGTCCATCCCCGTGAAGAAGCTGGAGACGTTCCGGTGCTCCACCAGGACGCCCTTGGGCCGACCGGTGCTCCCGGAGGTGTAGATGGCGTAGGCCAGATGACGAGGCCCCACTGGGGTCTCCGGTCGGTCCGAGCCCGCCGCCTCGATCTCCTCCCAGTCCTCGTCGATCCGGATCAGCGAGGCCGTGCCGCCGGCCACCGCCGCCGCCCCGAGCGCCTCCGTGACGACCACCCCAGCCTCCGAGTCCTCGATCATGAAGGCGATGCGCTCTTCCGGGAAGTCGGGATCCAGCGGCACGTAGGCCCCGCCGGCCTTGAGCACCCCGAGGGTCGCCACCAGGAGCTCGGTGGAGCGGGAAACGTGGACGCCCACCAGGGTGTCCGGACCGACGCCCTCCGAGCGGAGCCGGTTGGCCAGGCAGTTCGCCCGGCGGTCGAGCTCGGCATAGGTGAGACTCCGGCCACGGAAGACCACCGCCGTCTCCTCGGGGGTGCGGGCGACCTGGGCCTCGAACAACTCGTGGATGCAGTGCCCTTCGTCCCAAGGCGCCGCCGTGTCGTTCCACTCCTCCAGGACCGTGCGGCGCTCCGCCGGGGTGAGGAGAGGGAGGTTCGTCCACTCCGCCGTGGGGTCGTCGAGGGACGCCTCGAGGCAGCTCGCCAGAGACGACGCCATCGCTTCTGCGTCGTCGCCGGCGAGCCGGCCCGAATCCCATCGGAGGGCGACGGCGGCGTCGTCCAGCTCCAGCCAGACAAGGGCTCCGGGCGGGACCGCTCCCCCGACGGACACGCCCACCGGGAGAAGCCGCTCCACCAGTTCGTCTCCCACGGGAAGACCCGGCTCCCGGAGGAGGAGGTCCCGAAGGAAGGTCCCCTTGTCCCGGGCCGCCTCCAACGCTGCCTCCACACCGTCGACCACCTCCTCGAAGGACGGCACCTTCTGAAGGTCGAGGGGGAGAGGGATCACGTCCGAGTACCAGGCGGCGAGCTCCGCCGGCCGAGCCTCCTCGGGCGCTCCCGAGAGACCCAGGGTGAAGGCGTCCCGCCGTCCGGTGCGGGCCAGGTACACCGCCCATCCCGCCACCGCCGCCGCCTCAAACCGATCTCCCCATGCCTCCCGGAACCCGGACGGCAGCCCGATCTCGACGGTGCCTGCGGCCCCCGTCGGCTCCCGGGAGTCGTCGGCGGTGGGGACCTGTGGGGCCTCGGCGGAGCGGAGGCGTCGGGCCCAGAAGGCCTCCGATCGACGGAGCCGCTGGTCGGTCTCCTCGAGGTGGCCTGCCAGCTCGGAGTCGGCGGCCAGGAGCTGCGCGCCCTCGGTGAGACCGAAGCGACCGGCCAGCTCCGCAGGTGTCAGCTCCTCTCCGGCGAGCGAGCGGCCTTCGGTGATGCGCACGACACCGCGACCACATGCCACGGAGATGCCTCGGTCCGAGACCTCCACGACCTGCCCGGGGGTTTCGCTCCCCTCCGGATCCTCCACCGAGACGGCGCTCACCACGAAGGGTCCCTCCCCTCCGTCCACCGCCTGGGTCGTGGGAGAGCCGACCGGGTTCTGGTACGGCCCGAAGCTCAGAGCCCGGACGAAGGCGTCCACCTCGTCGGCGGAGGCGCTCCAGTCCACCAGGGAAGCGGCGTGGGGGCGATCGTACCGCCCAAAATAGGAGCGCTCCTCGAGGTCCTGGGGGCTCGGCGACACCTGGCCGGTGGCGAGCTGCCGGACGAGGTCGGGAAAGGTCTCCAGGGCCCGGGCCATGCACTTGGTGTTGAGGGAGAGGGCCGTCTCGTCGTCCCGGAGCTCGAACCGGTCCTGGAGGAGGACGTCACCCTCGTCGACGCCGGCGGTCATCTCGTGCCAGGTGATGCCGTACTCCTTTTCCCCGTGGAGGAGGGCCCAGACTGGCGCGTTCAGGCCCGCGTACCGGGGCAGGGGGCCGTCGTGGAAGTTCACCGCGCCCTTCCGGGGCAGCTCCAGGACCGCCTCGGGGATGATGCCGAGATGGGTGATGGCGAAGAGGTAGTCGAATTCCGTCTCGGCCATCGCCGCTCCGTAGTCGCCCTCCGTGGGAATCAGGTCGAGTCCGTGCTCCCTGGCCCATCCCTCCACCCGGGGATTCGAGGAGACGACTCCACAGATGTCGTGGTCGTTCTCCAACAGCACGTCGCCGCATTCCATGAGGAGCGTGTCGGCGCCGATGAGGTAGCAGCGAAGGTGCGGGGTATCCATCCGTCCATCCTGGTGGGTTGAAGCGATGCCGAGGCGGAGCTCGGCGGGTGGTGGGCCGTGTCGCGGGCCGCGAGAGATCGCGCGCTGAAGCACACGGATCGCACGGTCTGTGCCGGAATCTGAATATACAGGGAAGCGGGGTGACGGCACGCCTCCTACGGGGGTGGAATCCCGGCTTTCTTCTTGCTTGTATGGCGGATAGGATGACCCTTGGAGCCCTTCGCGTCCGGCCCTCCCTCCCACACGTTTCAGCTCTGCCTTCCACCGCCTCCGTTCGTCGGGAAGGGCCGCCGGGCAACTCCGCTCCTCGCTCGTGAGTCCAACGTGATCCCCTTGCTGTTCGGTACCAGGGAGCGGACGCTCGCAGGTGTCTACAGCCCCTCCGCCGAGGGCCTGCGAGGTCGGGTCGTCGTGATCTGTCCGCCATTCGGTGGCGAGCACATCGGGGCCTACCGGACGGGTCGGGTCCTGGCGGACCGTCTCGCAGTCCAGGGATGGGACGTGCTCCGGTTCGACTACTACGGGACGGGGGAATCGGCGGGGGAGGGAAGCGAGGTCTCGCTGGCCGGGTGGGTCTCGGACGCGCGCACCGCCCTCGAGGAGGCCCTCGATCTGTCGGGGGCTCGACGAGCGACCCTCATCGGGCTCCGGCTGGGCGGTCTGGTGGCCACCGAGGCGTCGTCCGCCCGGCAGGTGGACCGCTTGATCCTCTGCGATCCCATCCTGGACGCTGCCGCCTACGAGGCGGGCCTCGCAGCCGAGGCGGGGGAACCGGCGGGGGAGGAGGTCGATCTCCACGTCGGCGGAGTCCCGGTGCCAGGCCGGTTTCGACGCGAGCTCCGGGACCACACGCCAGCCTCTCCGACGAAGACGCCCCGGCACCTGCTCGTGGTCCACGTCCAGACGTTCCCGGAGCCTCGATGGCTCTCGGAGCGATTCGAGGGGGGGACGGACGCGACCCGGCGCTCTCTGCCCGACGCCGAGCCCTACTGGACCGGGGGAGGCGAGATGGGGGTGGGGACGGTTCCGGTGGAGCTCATCGGAACGGTCGTGGAGTGGCTCGGGTGAGCGGTGGGTGGGTGGAGACCCCTTCGACCTTCGGGCGAGAGGATTCGCTCGTGGGAACGCTCTGTGTGCCCGCCGAAGGCGCCGATTCCGCCACCCCGCTGGTGGTCTTTCTCAACGCCGGCATCATCCATCGGACCGGGCCCAACCGGCTGTACGTCCAGCTCGCCAGGGCTCTGGCCCGGGACGGATTCCCGAGCCTCCGCTTCGACCTCTCCGGGATCGGCGACTCGGGTCGGTCCGGGGCGAGCCAGGGTTCCCTGCGGGAGGGCGTGCGTGCCGACATCGCGAGCGCCCTCGAGTTCGCTTCGGAGGCCTCCGAAGCCAGCCGGTTCGTGCTCCTGGGGCTCTGTTCCGGGGCCGACCACGCCTTAGACGCCGGGGCGCGGAGAGACGACGTGGTGGGCACCGTGCTCTTCGATCTGAATGTGGACCGGACCGTCGGGTACCATGTGCGTCACTATCTGCGCAGGGTTCTTCGCCCCCGGATCTGGTGGAACGTGCTCACGGGGCGTCACCGGAGCACCCGCGCCCTCTTCCAGCGACTCGGCCTCGGGAACCCCGACCCGGCACCGCAGCCCCGGGGCTCGACCTTCGCCACCGCCCTCACCACCGAGGAGGGCGAGGACGCGCTCCGACGGGTGGTGGGACGGGCCGCGCCCATCTTGGCGGTCTTCACCGGGGGCGTCGAGTACCAGTACAACCACCGAGGCCAGATGAGGCGTCTCTTCTCCGATGTTCCGCTGGGCGCCCGCCTTACGGAGCTCTACCGGCCCGCCTCGGACCACACCTTCACCGACCCCGAGGAACGCGCCTGGCTGATCCGGACGACCGTCGACTGGATGACGGCCCGACTCGGAGCGTCCACGACCCCCGCTGGCGGGGCGGGTCCGTGATCCTCCCGTGAACGACCTTGCCCGGTTGGTCGCCAGGATCGAAGGGGTGCTGCCGGAGGGAGTCGCCGTGCGGGTCCGCCCTCCCGGGGGGGATCTGGCGGATCTCCTGCCAGTGGAACGAGCCGCGGTGGCCCGGGCGGTCCCCAAGCGGCGGGAGGAGTTCGCCACCGGCCGGGCGCTGAGCCGGTCGGCGCTGACCTCGCTGGGCGCTCCGCCGGTGCCCATCCCGGTGGCGAAGTCCCGGGAACCCGTCTGGCCCCGAGGCTTCACCGGCTCCATCTCCCACGGCGCCGACCTCGTGGTGGCCGTCGTCGCACCCGACGGAGTCCTCGCCTCGCTGGGAATCGACGTGGAGGGGCGGGACCCCCTTCCCCCGGGGACCTCCCACCTCATCCTACACCCCCGGGAGGTCCGGTCGGCTCGGGCCGCCGGATGGCCACAGGTGGCCGTCTTCTCGGCGAAGGAGGCGGTGCACAAGGCGCTCTTCCCATCGACACGGGTCTGGATGGACTTCCTGGACGTGGAGGTGCTCCCTGCCGCGGATGGGTCCTTCCAGGTCATCCCCGCCGATGACCAACGGACGACGGCCCCGGGTCTGGAGGAACTCCGAGGGAGACTACTCCTCTCCCACCGACGAGTGGTCGCCGTCGCCTTCCGCCCCGTCTGACCCTGTAGGCGTCTCGCCAGGGAGGTCCGGGGCCCCGGACCTCTCCTGCTCCTCTCCCTCTCGGCCCGCCGGTCCGCCGAGGCGAGGGACCCAGCGGTGACTCCACCCGCCGGCCATCGCGCCCAGCAGGAAGACGAGGGCGTGGCCCGGGAGAAGGCCCAGGTCGGGGTTGGTGGAGGCCAGCAGGCCCTGTCCGAAGACCACGGCCAGACCGGCTGGGAGGCCCAGGATGCCCCGGAAGGGCCATCCGACCGCGAAGCCCAGGACGAGGCTCCACCCCAGGGCGACGGCCAGGCGAAGGGGGGCTGGTTGGGCTTCGAGGCTCAGGAGGTAGGCGTAGCTGTCCCCTGGACCCGGGGCCAGGCTGCAGTCGGATCGCCCATCCACCGTGAGGCATCGGCTCCCTTCCACGACTTCGAGTCGAAGCGCCACCGTGTCTCCCGGCTGCACGCCCAGGAGCGCGCCCCGCGACCGGAGGGCCGGTTGATCCAGCCGGAGTGGGGCGGCGAGGGTCCGGGCGCGGATCAGGAGGTCGTCCCCCCGCACACCCAGGAAGAGGTGGAACTCCTGGTTCTCGTCGGAGATGACGAAGAGCGGTGCGAGGGAGGGCGGGGCCGGCCCCGCCACCAGGGTGACCTCCACCGGGCGTCGTTCTTCGAGGTCCCGGGCCAGAGCCCGGGGGTCCTCCTGACGGAAGCGTACCGGGTGGCCGTCCACGGAGGCCGAGACGATGGTGCCCTCGTACTGGGCCATCCTGCTGAACGAGGGCACCCAGATCCCGTAGAGGGCCTCGTCGGTGCTGACGGGCGTCATGAGGAGGGCCGGCAGCATCCAGGCGGTGGCACCGAGGAGGCCTGCGATCTGTCGCACCCGCCGAGTGTGCCATCCCAACGCGAGCCACGCTCCGGTGGCGGAGCCGGCCGAGTTCAGGAGCAGGTCGGAGAGGGAGGAGGTGCGGCCCGGGACCAGGAGCTGCGCCGCCTCGATGCCCACCGTGATGGAGATCCCGATGAGGACGGCCCGGCGGAAGCCCACCCAGGGGCCCAGGAAGAGGCCGCCGGGGATGAAGAGAGCCCAGTTGAGGATCATGTCTCCCCCGGACCGGTCACCGCACCAGACGCAGAGGAAGTCCTCGAGGAGGTGCGGAGCCGGGCCGGTGGCGGGCACGAGGGTCAGCGCCGCCACGCCCACGAACCAAAGGGAGGAGGCGAGACGGAGGTTTCGGACGCTCACCCGTTCCCCCGTCCACAGGATGCGAGCCTCCCCGATCCTGGATAGCTTTGAGCGGGAGCGGCGGCTCCCGCTTCCCACCTGCCCACGGGTTCTCCCTCCTCGGCCACGAGCCACGGAGTCTGGACGTGAGTCTCCCCTTCCTCATCTGCATCCTGGCCTTCGCGGTCTTCGTCTACACCTACGTCGGGTACCCGACGATCCTCTGGCTGGTGGGCCGATTCCGGGCGAAGCCGCTGCCCACTGAACTCGGGAGTGGTGAGGAGTGGCCCACGGTCTCCATCACGGTGCCGATGTACAACGAGGAGGCCCAGGCTCGGGGCCTGGTCGAGAGCCTCCTCGCCCTCGACTATCCCCGGGATCGGCTCCAGATCCTCGTGGTGTCCGACGCCTCGTCGGATGCGACGGACGAAATCGTGCGGGGGTACGCGGATCGTGGCGTGGAGCTGCACCGCATGCCCGAACGGGGCGGGAAGACCAAGGCGGAGAACGCAGCGGCGGAGCTCATCACCGGCGACATCGTCGTCAACACGGATGCGTCCATCCGGATCCACCCCGACGCCCTCAAGAAGCTCCTCGTGGTCTTCCGGGACCCCGAGATCGGCCTGGCGTCC
>CAKZOQ010000139.1 GCA_937136445.1 uncultured Gemmatimonadota bacterium | reverse complement strand
CATGATGATGACCTCCGGCGCCCGGGGGAACCGGGACCAGATGCGTCAGCTCGCCGGGATGCGGGGCCTCATGGCGAAGCCCCAGAAGAAGCTCACCGGTGGCATCGGCGAGATCATTGAGAGCCCCATCAAGTCGAACTTCCGTGAGGGCCTCAGCGTGGTGGAGTACTTCATCTCCACGCACGGCGCGCGGAAGGGGCTGGCGGACACGGCACTGAAGACGGCCGACGCCGGCTACCTGACGCGGCGTCTCGTGGACGTGGCGCAGGACGTCACGACGACGAGCGAGGACTGCGGCACCATTCTCGGACTGGAGATGACGGCGCTCAAGGAGGGCGAGGACATCATCGAGCCCCTGGGCGACCGGATCGTCGGCAACGTGGCGCTGGAAGACGTCATCGACCCCATCGATGGCGAGGAGCTGGTGAAGGCCGGGGATCTCATCGGCGAACACGCCGCCAACGCCATCGAGGACTCGGGCATCCAGATGGTGAAGATCCGCTCGGTCCTCACCTGTGAGTCGAAGCGGGGGGTCTGTCAGCGGTGCTACGGCCGGAACCTGGCCACCATGAAGATGGTGGACATCGGCGAGGCCGTCGGCATCCTGGCCGCCCAGTCCATCGGAGAGCCCGGGACCCAGCTCACGCTCCGGACCTTCCACATCGGTGGTACGGCGTCGCGCATCGCGGCCCAGACCCAGCGGAAGTCCAAGATCGACGGGATCGTGGCGCTGGATCGTGTGACGACGGTGGAGACGCCGGACGAGCAGCTCATCGTCACGTCTCGGGAAGGCCAGATCGTCCTCAAGACCGACGACGGCCAGGTGCGCAGCCGCCTCTCGGTGCCCTACGGGGCGTCGCTCATGGTGGAGGAGGATCAGGAGATCGAGGCCGGAGACCTCCTCTTCAGCTGGGATCCCTACTCCGAGCCCGTCGTGGCCGACTCCAAGGGTGTCATCAAGTTCGTCGACATCGTCGATGAAGTGACGATGCGCGAGGAGCTGGACGAGTCCACCGGTCGTCGTCAGATGACCATCATCGAGGATCGGGACAAGAAGCTCCACCCGACCATCCAGCTCCGGAAGGACACCAAGAAGAACGAGAAGCTGAAGGAATTCATCATCCCGGTGGGCGCGCAGCTCACCGTGCAGGACGGCGACAAGGTGAACGCCGGTGACACGCTGGCGAAGATCAGTCGTGAGGTCTACAAGACCCGCGACATCACCGGTGGTCTGCCCCGGGTGGCCGAGCTCTTCGAAGCTCGCAAGCCCAAGGACCCGGCGGTCATCACCGAGATCGACGGCCGCATCAGCTTCGGCGACATCAAGCGAGGCAAGCGTCAGGTGCACGTCACGCCGGAGACCGGCGAGACCCGGACCTACGACGTCCCCGTGGGCAAGCACATGCGCGTCCACGAGGGCGATCAGGTGCGGGCCGGCGACCGCCTCAGCGAGGGTCCCATCAACCCGCACGACATCCTGCGCATCAAGGGCCCCCGGGCCGTGCAGGAGTACCTCCTCAACGAGATCCAGGAGGTCTACCGTCTGCAGGGTGTGAAGATCAACGACAAGCACATCGGGTGCATCGTGCGCCAGATGCTGCAGAAGGTGAAGATCACCGACGCCGGCGAGACCACGCTTCTCGAGGGTGAGAACGTGGATCGGGTGGAGTTCCGGGAGACCAACCAGAGGGCCATCCGGGACGGCAAGAAGCCGGCCCGTTCCGAGCCGCTCCTCCTGGGGATCACCAAGGCGAGCCTCACCACCGAGTCCTTCTTCAGCGCGGCCTCCTTCCAGGAGACCACCCGGGTCCTCACCGACGCCGCGGTCCGCGGTGCTCGAGACGAGCTCCTGGGTCTGAAGGAGAACATCATCATCGGTCACCTCATCCCCGCCGGAACGGGCGTCCACCGCTATCAGAACGTCGAGTTCATGGTGGAGCAGTCCTACTACGACGAGGAGATCCTGCCCCTGTCCGATGCCGGCGAGCTGGTGCCGGGGTTGGGTCTCGAGGGTGCGATCGACTTCGAAGCGTTGGAGGCCGAGGAGTAGGCTTCGGCTCGGATCGATCGGAAGGATGGAAAGGAGCGTCTCGGGTCCTCGTGACCCGGGGCGCTTTTTCCTTTGTGGGAAGGGGCGCCCGGGGGTGGCCCCTCCGGTGGAGACCGCTTCGCCGATCCAGGCGCCGGTGGTCCCCTGCCGGGTGGTTGGCTTCGCTCTGCGCGGGGCCGTTGCTTCGCTCGGGCCTGGTGCGGTCGGGATTCGGAGGCTGGGGAGCGTGGGCGGGTGGGTGGGGCCGTTGCTTCGCTCGGCCCGGGCCAGGGGAGGCCTGGCCTCCGGGAGTGTGGGTGGTGGGGTGGGTGCGCTTATTTTGGGACATGGTGCAGCGAACCGAGCCGGATTCCATCCCACTCTCCTCCCCCGCCGTGGAGGCGGCGGTGCAGGCGGCTCTCGTGGGGCGGCCGGGTGGCGAGTCGATTCCTGGCGATCCAGGGGACGTTGTGGCGGCGTTGGTTCGGCTGGGTCTGGCGGGGTTGGTGGTGAGCCAGGCGGAGGCCCGGGGGGAGTCGGTGGACCGCTCCTTCGGGGCCGCCTCGGGAGAGGCCCTGCGTTCCGTGGCCCGGAGGGCGGGGTTCGAGACCACCCTGCGGCTGGAGAGTGGGCGCAGGGCACGTGGGATCCTGGAGGCGGCGGGCGTGCCCGTGCTCCTCTTCAAGGGAGCGGCCCTGGTGGAGTCGGGAGCGTACGCCGACGTCCGCGCCCGGCCCATGTCCGACGTGGATCTCCTGGTCCCGCCGGAAGGCGCCGGGGCGGCGGTGCGCGCGCTGGAGGCCGGGGGGTTCCGGAGTTGGGAGCCCTGGACCGAGGAGCACCCGGTCTGGGTCTCGGCCTTTGCGCTGGACGACGGTGATGCGCCTCCAGGGGTGACTGCCACCGTGGACCTCCACTGGGCCACCGACTACGGCCGCCTCCGCCACGCCCCCGACTGGCCCGGGGAGACGCTCTGGGAGGATCGATCGGGAGAGGATCGGGACGGGGCCCTGCCCTCTCCCGAGGCCCACTTCGTCCTCACGGTGGAGCACTTCCTCAAGCACCTGCGGGTCACGGTCCACCTCCTCTCGGTGGCGGACCTGGTGCGCCTCCTTCCCCGGTTGGGCCGACCCGACGAGATCGTGCGGCAGGCGGAGCGTCGGGGCACGCTTCCGGGGGTGCGGGCCATGGTGGGGGCCCTGGAGCTCCTCGGGGCGTCGGTGCCCTCCGAGCTCGCGGACGCCCTGGGTGGAGCCGGCCGCCTCCGGATCGAGGCGAGGCGGGCCCATCTGGAGCTGCGGGCGATCCTGGTGCGGGCCGAAAAGGGGGGGCGCTGGCAGGACTGGCGGACCCTCAGGGGCGGGTGGGGCACCGTGGCCGAGGCGGCCCGGGTCCTGGCGCCTCCC
>CAKZOQ010000138.1 GCA_937136445.1 uncultured Gemmatimonadota bacterium | reverse complement strand
GGTCTCCACTGCCCCATCTGCTCGCGCTACCTGGCGGATCTGGCGAAGCGAAGGGACGATTTCGTCGAGCTGGGCGTGGAGGTGGTGGCCATCTCCACCGACGACGAGGAGCGCGCCACCCGGACTGCCGAGGAGTGGGACGTGGACGGCCTCACCCTGGGATACGGGCTCTCCCTGGAGCGTGCTCGAGCCTGGGGGCTCTACCTGAGCAGCTCCCGGGGGACGACCTCCACCGGCGTGGTGGAGCCGGATCGCTTCGCCGAGCCCGGGCTCTTCCTGGTCCGACCGGACGGAACGCTCTACTTCGGATCCGTGCAGACCATGCCCTTCGCGCGGCCCTCCTTCCGGGAGATCCGCGGCGCCGTGGAGTGGGTGCTGGAGAACGACTACCCGGCCCGGGGAGAGATCAGGGAGGACCTGGAGGCGTCGTCCAAGGACGGGTCGTGAGGGCGTGGGCGCTCCTGGCACTCCGGGTATCGCTGGGCTGGCTCATGGTCGTGTGGGGCGTGGACAAGCTCACCGACGTGGAGCATGCCCAGCGCGTGGCGGAGAGCTTCTATCTGGGGATCGGGACGGGCGCCGGCTTCCTCACGGTGGCGGGGGTGGCCCAGATCCTGGTGGGGGTCGCCGCCGTGGTGGGATGGCAGCGGCGCCTGGTGTGGCCGGTTCTGGCGCTGGTGAACGGCATCACCCTGGTGGCGGTGTGGGTATCCGTGGTGGACCCCTGGGGATTCGTCCTCGACGGAGGCAGCCTCGTCTTCTACTCCTCGGCGCCGATCTTCGCCGGGATCCTGGTGGGGTGGGCCTTCATGGATCAGGATACGCTGGCGCTGGACCACCGGAGGGCCTGAGCTGGCGCATGGGGGCTTGGCGAACCCTGCTGGACCATTATATTCAAACTTCAAAAATTGATACAAAGATCTTCAGCGGAGCCCGCATCCGATGACCCCTTCGACCCTCTCCGTCCGCCCGGACGTCGCCGCGCTCTTCCAGCCGATGCGCCTCGGGCCCTACGACCTCGAGAACCGCATGGTCATGGCCCCCATGACCCGGAGCCGCGCCACCGACGGGCACGTCCCGCCGGAGATGGCCGCTACCTACTACCGGCAGCGTGCCTCCGCCGGCCTCATCGTCACCGAGGCCACCCAGGTCCACCCGGAGGGCGTGGGGTACCCGAACACGCCAGGGATCCACTCCGACGAGCAGGTGGCGGCCTGGCGCCGCGTGACCGAGGCCGTGCATGAGGACGGGGGCCGGATCTTCCTCCAGCTCTGGCACGTCGGCCGGATCTCCCACCCGATCTACCACGACGGGGAGAAGCCGGTGGCACCCTCGGCCATCCGGCCGGAGGGGTCGGTCTTCACCTCCGAGGGGATGAAGGACTTCCAGGAGCCCCGGGCCCTCACCACCGACGAGGTCGGCGAGCGGGTGGCCTGGTATCGCCGCGGGGCCGAGCGGGCTCTGGAGGCGGGATTCGACGGGGTGGAGGTCCACGGCGCCAACGGCTACCTCGTGGACCAGTTCCTCCGGAACGGCGCCAACCGTCGCACCGACCGGTACGGGGGCTCCATCGAGAACCGGATCCGCTTCCCACTGGAGGTGGTGGACGCCGTGGCCGAGGTCTGGGGACCGAAGCGGGTGGGGATCCGCATCTCGCCCCTGGCGGCCTTCAACGACATGTCCGACTCGGACCCCCAGGCGCTCTTCGCCGCCTTCGCCCAGGCGCTGGGTGAGCGGGATCTCGGATACCTCCACATCATCATCGACGACGCCCTCCCCGAGGACGACCCCAGGAGCTTCGACCCCCTCACCCTGGGAGACGTCTTCGGCGGGACGGTGGTAGCGGCCTCCGGGTACGACGCCGAGACCGGTGCCGAGGTGGTGGAGGCCGGCCGGGCGGACCTGGTGGCCTACGGGAGGGCCTTCCTGGCCAACCCGGATCTGCCGCGGCGCTTCGTCGAGGGAGCCGAGCTCAACGAGCCGGACCCCGACACCTTCTACGGTGGGGACGAGGGCGGCTACATCGACTACCCGACGCTGGACGAGGTCGAGAGCGACTGACGCCCGGCCGGGCCGGAGGGAGGGGACGGACCCTCCC